>NZ_JAMYQK010000005.1:0-244324 GCF_040320845.1 Mesorhizobium sp. M0601 | reverse complement strand
GTCGGCTCATAGACGATGCGTACGCCGGGCGGGTCCAACCGGCTCGGGCTCAACCAGCTCATGAACGCCTTGTGGCCGCGGCTGTGGTTGGCAAAACGCCGGCTCGCGCCGTCGCTCAGCCTGTGGGCGTCGAGATGGTCTTTCGATATGTCGATCCCGATGGTATCGTTGGTCATCTTTCACTTGTCCTGTGCTTGTCATTCGGAGCCGAACTCCGGGTATCCGTTCAGGCCTCAAGGGAAAGACGAGGGCGATCCGACTCTAGCTCGACCCGTCAAACGGTCAGCAATTCCACCGATCCGACCCTCGCCGCTGAGGGAGGGCGGCTACCCTCTCTCAGCGTTCCTTTCTGACCCATTCGGCAGCGAAAGTCATAAGACAAGCAATTCCAGGAAAAGTGTGAAACGGTTTTCCGTTCGGAATTGTGTCAAAACAAGAGAGATCGGTTCAGCGTTTCCCGCCTATGAACCGTTCTGGGCTCGGACAGCCCTTCTTCGAGGGAGAACAATCATGGCTCACGCCCAGCAGGAACTGGTCGAATTCGTTATCAGCAAAGCGTTCAATCCGGTCATGCGGGCCAAACCAGACGGAAAATCCGATGCCGAACGCAAGACGCTCGAGCACGTCCAGCAAGCCACGAAGACCGAGATCGAGCGCTATCGCCATTACGGCTCGGCCGAGGAGGTCGCGACCAATTTCAAGCGCGACCTGAGCTCAGATGCCGCCAAAAAGTTGCACGCCCAGCTGCGGCGCCTGCATCTGCCGACGATCGAGAATATTCGCGACGAATTTGAGGACAAAGCCCGCAAGCTCGGGGTCAAGGCCTCGTCGTAGATCCGCGACCGGTCCTCGGTGACGTCCGTCAGGCTGTCATCACAAACCGTCCTTGGTCGGAGGCCACCCTGACCGAACCGTCTCGGGGATGTTGTCCGACGTCAGATCGCCCCGATTGAGCTTTTCAATCGCTTCATCGGCTTCGCTTTCGTCGAGACCGGAAAACGGCAACCCGCCGACCACGACGGCTTCGTCGCTCTCGCTGTCATAGACCTCCCAGAGGCCTTCCGGATCCTGTCGTTTGTCGAACGGCATGGCACTCCCCAACACCGCTATTGTACGCCTGCCACCCATTTCAGGGCCTGGGCTTTTTCGTCCTCCGGGAACACCCGCGCCTCGATTTGCGGAAACAGCGCGTCCGTCATTTCCGTGGCTGCCTTGATCCACTGCTTGTTGGAAATCACGGCGGCACGTTTGAAGCGGTGGACCTCGCCAAGTTTGCTCAGCCCATACTGCAGGTCGCGCCGCAAGGCGCCAGCCGTCATGTCCTCGAAATCGGCAAGATCGGTCAGGACGCCGATGTCCTTATGGTCGCTCAGTTTCGCTTCGATTGCCGGGATGACTTTGTCGTAGTCGTCCGCCGTCACGGTGCCGATGACACGAAAGGCGGCGACATTCTGGGGAGCGGAAATCATCTCGATCATTTTTTCCTCCGGTCTCTGACTTGCTGCCTGCCCGAAACAAACTCGGGCCATTGGCGGATGTTCCCTGCCGGAGGCGTGCTTGGCTTCAACCTGACATGGTTAGAACGACGATCGGCCGGCCTCCCCGACCGGCCCTCGGATCGCCTGGGTGACGACGGTATAACGCGTGATTTGACCCTCCTCGGGGTCCTCCCCGTGGAAATGGATCGCTGCGTTCAGCGGCAGGTGGGCAGTGCTGCCAAACTGCTTGACGGCGGAGACATGCACGATCTGCACGTCGGGGTCGCGCTTCATGGCGTCCATCGCCGCAAGCTCGGCGCTGCTGCTGCCGCCGATCCGCCAGCTGGCTTCCAGCACTCCCGATCGCCAGATGCCCGAGGAATCGACACCTTGGCCGATGTCGTAGTTGCGCCGTGAGGCAAAGAATCCGGGATAGCCATCCATCGCGGCGTCGTAGATCCTCGCCTGCGCCACAGCCAAACTTAGCGCCGGAGAAAGCTGCAGCCCGTCCAGCGCCTCCCATCCGCCGCGCACGACGACCAGATCGGATCCGCCGTAAACGGGCTGTCCGGCATTGTCGGCCGTCATTCGCTGCACGCCGTAATAGGCGACCGATGTTCCGTCGATCGCCGTTCTGCCAATGCTCAGCGTGACGATGTCGCGAAGCTCCGTTTCGAGAACAAGGCCGTATTCCCTCAGGTCGGAGGATGGATATCGATCCAGCAGTCTTTCGATATCGGCGACGGTCGCGGCGGTGTGCTGGTCGCGGCCCCGCGAAGCGCGCGGTGGCTTGAACCGGACCAGCCCGAGCTGCAGCAGACGTTCCGCTGCGCGCAGCGCGTCATCGCGTGAAAATGCGGTATAGCCGGGCAGTACGGCCGCGCCGACGGCTCTGCCGAAGCCGGCTGGCCATTCTTTTGGCCGTGCCGCCGACCCGTCCACCAGCTCGTGGGTTATGGCCTTGGTGGTTGCGAGGCGCCAGGGCACCACACCGCCGAAGAGGTCGTCCGGCCCGTTTATGCCCAGTTGGAGCGCATCGACGGCAAGCAGGCTGTCGTCCGGCACGAAATACAGTCGGCGACTGTCACCGCCGCCGTCACTCAGGCCCTCGCGGAAGGCAAAGCCCTTCAACGCCGCAATCGTGCGCGCAACGGCAGCGACGGTTTCCCGCTCGTGGGTATAGATCGTCTCGCCGCCCGGCACGGAGAATGCGACCACAACACCTTTCGCCCCGCTTGGTTGCTTACCGCTTAGCCCGGTCATGTCGCGCCCTTCGTCCATTGCCGAGCCCATTGCCGTTTCCGCGGCGATGCGTCCGAACCGAAAAACCCGCTTCCTCGGCGAATGTTCCGGCCAACGGCCGGCAATCCGGTTTGACCGAGGTTTGACCGGGGCGGCGACCGGAACATCGGCGGCTCGTAGCTGTTTATGAGGGAATCTCAGACAGGGAGATGGAGACCATGGCTTTCACTCTCAAAAGCTCTGCCTTTGCCGATGGCGACAAAATACCGCCGCGCTATTCCCGCGACGGCGGCAACGTCTCGCCACCATTGGAGTGGACGGACGCCCCGCAAGGAACCAAAAGCTTCGTCCTGGCCGTCGAGGACCCCGACGCCCCTTCAGGCACGTTCCGTCATTGGGCGGTCTACAACATCGACGCACAGCGCAACTTTCTTCCCGAAGGCACGACCGCCGGCGCCAAGACCGAGAGCCTCGGACACGGCGTCAACGATTTCGGCAATCCTCATTATGACGGCCCCCAGCCGCCGCCTGGGCATGGGCTCCACCATGACCATTTCCGGCTTCTTGCACTCGACGCCGAGACGCTTCATCTCGGCGAGAAGGCTGCCGTCGAAGACGTGCTGAAACAGGCCGAGCCGCACGTCGTGGGAGAGGCCGAGCTCGTCGGCACGTTCGAACGGGCTTGAGGACGCCACGCCACCCCGTCGCCTGGTTCGGCACAAACGGAGAAGCATGATGGACAACAAATCAAACCCTGTCGACCAACCCATATCCGGCAAGAAAGCCAGCGGCAGCGACAAGGCCGAGGCACCGAAGGAAGCAGGCGATCAGGCACAGAAAGCCCAGGAGTGGGGCGGCGGCTCAAAGGCCTCGAAAGGCGCGATATCGCCGCAGGATCGCAAAAATCAAAACTCCAGCCAGCGCAGCTGATACCGGTCCGTCATCCGGCAATGCGTCTGAAGCGGCGGGCAAGGCCGGGCTGGAGGCACTGCGCTGCGCCTCACATCGCTAGCGGTTCATGTTCATGATCGCGTTCATCGGCATCAAATTGTGGTCGAGATTGGCCATGATCCAGATCGAGCCGCCGATCACCAGAACTACGATCAGCACGCCGAAGGCAAGCGCCAGGGCGTTGTTGGTGTTGTCCGGTCCCGTCGTGATGTGCAGGAAGAAGACGAGATGCACGCCCATCTGGGCGATCGCCAGCACGACCAGCGCCACCGGAATGCCGGGTGCCCATATCAGGTTGGTTCCGGGCAACCAGAACGAGGCGATGGTCAGCAACGTTGCCAGCCCGAGGCCGATCACATAGCCGCGTAGCCCGGATCCAACCTCGGTGTCGCCGAGGTATTCGTCACCCGGCGCCGTATCGATGTCGTAGCGCTCCAGGCCATCGGTGTCGCGCCGTTGCGCGTGGCGATCGTCCGCATTGCTCATCGACTTGCTCCCAGGAGATAGACCACCGTGAACAGGGCGACCCAGATGATGTCGAGGGCGTGCCAGAACAGGCTGAAGCACATGAAACGCCGAAGAATATCGTCGCGGAATCCCTTGGCGAAGATCTGCGCCATCATCGTGAGCAGCCACAGCAGCCCCGCCGTCACGTGAAGGCCATGGCATCCCACCAGCGTGAAGAACGCCGACAGGAAAGCGCTGCGCGTCGGTCCGGCACCGGTGGCAACCATATGCGCGAACTCGCGCAACTCGAGCAGGATGAAGCTGGCGCCGAGCACGAAGGTGACAGTCATCGCGACATAGAACCAGGAGCTTCGCCGCGCTGTCACGGCAAGGCTGGCGAGACCGCAGGTAAAGCTCGACAAAAGCAAAGCGGCCGTCTCGATCGCGACGTTGCGCAGGTCGAACAGCTCGGCCCCGCTCGGCCCGCCCGCCGTCTTGCCCGCCAGCACGGCATAGGCCGCGAAGAAGGCCGAGAACATCACGATGTCGCTCAGAAGGAAGATCCAGAAGCCGTAGCCCACGACGATCCGGATCGGTGCCGGGCCGCCGTCGCCGTGGCCGGGTGCATGGCCGTGCCCGCCATGGAGGCGGTAGGGGTCACGCTCTCGAACGTCGATCGCGGTCATGGCCTTGGCCCCGTGTAAGTGGCCAGCGCCTCGCGGCGCGCACTTCGGTTGGCGCGGTCGATCCGGGCGACTTCGGCGGCAGGAATGACGTATTCGGGGATGTCGCGCCACGCGAATACGACGAAGGTGGCCAAAGCACCGAGCGCGCCGAGCGCCACCATCCACCAGATGTGCCAGATGAGAGCAAAGCCCATCACGGTCGCAAAGAAGGCGCAGATGAACCCGGTGGGACTGTTGCGGGGCATCTCGATCGGCTCGTAGTCAGGCTCGTCGCGCAGCCGGTTTTGCTCGCGTGCCCGCTGCTTGATGCTCCAGTAGGGCTCTTCGCCCTCGACATGCGGAAGCGCGGCGAAGTTGAAGACCGGCGGCGGCGAGGGCGTGGCCCATTCCAGCGAGCGGCCGTCCCAGGGATCTCCGGTGGCGTCGCGAAGCGCCGCGCGCTGCCGGATGCTGACGACGAGCTGTACGATCTGCGCGACCACGCCGGCGGTGGTGATCAACATGCCGACGCCGGCAACCAGCACCCACGGATGCCATGCCGGCACGTCGAAATGCTGCATGCGGCGGGTCATGCCGAGCAGGCCGACAGCGTAGAGCGGTACGAAGGTGGCGTAGAACCCAATCAGCGTCAGCCAGAAGGCCAGCTTGCCCCAGCCCTCGTGCAGCCGGAAGCCGAATGCCTTGGGAAACCAGTAGGTATATCCCGCGAAGGCGCCGAACAGCACGCCGCCGATGATGACGTTGTGGAAATGCGCCACCAGGAACAGGCTGTTGTGGAGCAGGAAATCGGCCGGTGGCACCGCCAGCAACACACCCGTCATGCCGCCGATGACGAATGTCACCATAAAGCCCAGCGACCACAGCATTGGCGTCGCGAAGCGGATGCGGCCGCCATACATGGTGAACATCCAGTTATAGATCTTCACGCCGGTACCGACAGCGATGATGCTGGTGGCGATGCCGAACGCGGCGTTGACGTCGGCGCCGGCGCCCATCGTGAAGAAGTGGTGCAGCCACACCATGAAGGAGACGATGCAGATGAAGAGCGTCGCGGCCACCATCGAGCGGTAGCCGAACAGCGGCTTGCTGGAGAAGGTGGAGATGACCTCCGAGAAGATGCCGAACGCCGGCAGGACGAGGATGTAGACCTCGGGATGGCCCCAGGCCCAGATCAGGTTCACGAACATCAGCATGTTGCCGCCAGCTTCATTGGTGAAGAAATGAAAGCCGAAATAGCGGTCGAGCGTCAGCATCGCGAGCGTGGCGGTGAGGATCGGGAAGGCGGCGACGATGAGCAGGCTGGCGGCGAGTGAGGTCCAGCAGAACATCGACATCCTGAGGTAACTCATGCCGGGCGACCGCATCTTCAGGATCGTGGTGACGAAATTGATCCCGGTGAGCAGCGTTCCGACGCCCGCTATCTGCACGGCCCACAGATAATAGTCGACGCCAACGCCCGGCGAATAGGCGGTCTCGCTGAGCGGCGGATAGGGCAGCCATCCGGTACGCGCGAATTCACCGATCACCAGCGAGATGTTGACCAGCAGCGCACCGGTGGCGGTGAGCCAGAAGCTCACCGAGTTGAGCGTCGGAAAGGCAACGTCTCGGACGCCGAGCTGCAGCGGCACGACCAGGTTCATCAGGCCGATGACGAACGGCATCGCCCCGAAAAAGATCATGATGGTGCCGTGGGCGGAAAAGACCTGGTTGAAGTGGTCGGGCGGCAGATAGCCGGGCGCCTGGAAGGCGAGGGCCTGCTGCGACCGCATCATGACGGCGTCGCTGAAGCCGCGCAGCAGCATCAGCAGCGCCAGCAGCGTGTACATGACGCCAATCCGCTTGTGATCGACGCTGGTGATCCATTCGCGCCAGAGATAGGGGAAATGGCCGGCCAGGAAGACCCAGGCCAGCACGCCGAGGATTGCCAGGGCGACGACCGCCGAGGCGATCATCGGCAGAGGCTGATCGAACGGAATGACGTCCCAGTTCAATTTTCCGAGCATTGTCAGCCTCCTGCCTTGGGCGATACGCTCGGCCCGGGGCGACCGGCCTGGGGGCCGGGCGCGGGTGGAACGCCCTGCGTCGCGATTTCGTGGAAAAGGTCCGGCTCGACCGAGCGATAGGTCGAAGGCGGCACGTCGATGCTCTGTCTGGCCAGTTCCTGGTAGCTGGCCTTGTCGAGTGCCTGTCCCTGGCTTCGCGCCGAATTGACGAACGCCTCGAAGGCATCGGCCGCGACGGCATGCAGCACGAATTGCATGCCTGGAAAACCGTCACCGCTGAAATGGGCCGACCGCCCATAGAATTCGCCCGGCTGATCCGCCTGCAGGTGAAGCTGCGTCGTCATGCCGTTCATCGTGTAGATCATGCCGCCGAGCTGAGGCACGAAGAACGCGTTCATGACGCTTGCCGAGGTAAGCGAGAAATGCACCGGCCTGCCCGCCGGCACCACGAGCTGGTTGATGCTCGCGACATTCTGCTCGGGGTAGATGAACAGCCATTTCCAGTCGAGCGAGACGACCTGCACCACAAGCGGCTTTTGCTGCGAATCCAGCGGCTTCATTGGATCGAGGTCATGCGACCCGATCCAGATGATGCCGCTCAGAAACAGGATGACGAGGATGGGGATCGACCAGACCACCAGTTCGATGCGTCCGGAATAGGCCCATTCCGGCAGGTACCGCGCTCTTGTGTTGGTTTCCCGGAACCACCAGGCAAAGCCGAGCGTCGCCACGATCGTCGGGATGACGATGGCCAGCATGATAGCAACCGAATTGAGCAGGATCGTCCGCTGCGCCGCCCCCACCGGCCCTTGCGGATCGAGCACGCCGCCCTGGCAGCCGGCAAGCAGCCCGACCAGCAAAATCGTCGCGCCGAGGCAGCCAAGACGGATGGCGGCACAGTTTCGAACGATCACCCTCAGCAGCATGAGATCTCGCCGTTTCCTGAAAACCGATTGGAACGTTGCAGGCAGCGTAGCTGCCAACCCCGAATGCGCGCCGGTGTGCTCCTGGCGACAGTTTCTTCACGCACGCGGCTCAGGCTGGCAGAACCACATGCGGCGGACGTCATCGTTAAGCGGTCGACCTGTCGAGAACCCCTCCAAATCCTAAAAACCAGCGGCAAAATCTCAAGTAACCAGAGCCAAATCCTAAGAAACCAGAAACAGTACCCAGATCGAAGTTATCGCCAGAAACGTGGCGAATGCCAAGGCGGTAAACCGGTTCATGGCCCCGCCCACGGTTGGTCCATTTAGTCCGCTCCCTGCGACGTGGCTGCTGATTCCAATGATGCTGCTCAAGATGGTTGCGCCAACCGAACGAATGTTCGTCGCGAAAGTTCCAAAAAGCCAGATCCGTCGCAGCCTTGGTTGCAGGCCGGCGGCGACGCGATGCGCACCAGGGATGGTTGGGCGGCTTTCTCGCCAAGCGGATGCGAGGACTGGCTTTGCGTATGTAAAAACTACTTGTCTAGGTGAAAATAGTTGCTACTAATCGGCTGGGCCGGCGCATGGCCGCCTCTGGGAGGAATTTCGGCATGACAAGACTGCGCGGCCTCGCGTGGGATCACCGACGCTGCTGGGGTCCGCTCGACGCCAGCATCGGGCCGTATTGTGCCGCCAATCCCGGTCTTGAGATCGAATGGGACCGCCGCAGCCTCTATGAGTTCGGCGAGGGCGCGCTTGGTCCGGTGCTCGGCGCCTATGACCTTGTCGTGTTCGACCATCCGTTCATCGGCGATATTGCCGAAGGCGGGCTGATGGTGCCGTTCGATTTGTCGGCCGAGCAGCGCCACGGCTTCGAACGGGATTCGGTCGGCGCATCCTGGCAATCCTACGCAAGGGACGGGCTTCAATGGGCGTTGCCGATCGATGCTGCCTGTCAGGTTGCCTCGTATCGCCCCGATCTCCTGGAGCGCTACGGACCGCTGCCGCGCAGCCATGACGAGGTGCTGGAGCTCGGCCGGCGCGCCTTGAAGGACGGCAAATGGCTTGGGCTGCCATTGGTGCCGACTGACGCCATGTGCCTGCTTTTGACGCTCGGTGAGCCCCGCGAAGACGGCGACGAGTTCATTGCCAGGGAAAAAATCGAGCAGGCCGTCGGACAATTGCGCCAGCTTGTGGCGCTGTCGCATCCGAACTCGCCGAAATGGAACCCGATCCGCTGCTATGATCATATGATCGCGCATGACGACGTGGTCTACGTGCCGTTCGCCTTCGGCTATGTGAATTATGCCTCCAAACCCGACAGGCCGTATCTGCGCTTCGCCGACATGCCGACGCCGCGATCTGCCGGCGCCTTGCTTGGCGGCGCCGGCATCGGCGTCAGCGCCCAATCGAAACACAAGCAGGCGGCCATCGATTACGCGCTGTTTCTGTGCTCGCCCGGCTATCAGCGCGGCGACTATGTGAAATCCGGCGGACAGCCGGGATCGCTGGCGGCGTGGCAGGATGCCGAGGTCAACGCGCTCTCGGGCGGCTTCTTCGCCTCGACGCTGGCGACGATCGAAGCCTCCTATCTGCGCCCGACCCATCCGGGCTTCATCAGCTTCTTCCGCCAATGTGCCCCGCATGCCGCGGCGGCGATCGCCGGCGAATTGCAGGCGGCCGAGCTCGCGGATCGGCTGAACCGGCTCTATCGCGAGACCAGGCATGGCCAGCCGCAACGGAGCGTCGCGTAATGGCCGCCGATATTGCCCAGATCGTCGACGAAGGCGAAAGCGGCCGCAACGGCTATCGGGTGCCGGCGGTGGAGAAGGCGCTCGACATACTGGAATTCATGGCTGCCAGCGGCGAGCCGCTGACCCAGACCGAGATCGCCACCGGAATGGGGCGCTCCATTCACGAGATCTACCGCATCCTGCTGCTGCTGGAGAAGCGCGGCTACATTTTCCGGACGCAATCGGACCGCTTCCGGCTGTCGCTGAAGCTGTTCGAACTGGCGCATATGCATCCCCCGGTGAACCGCCTGGTCGAATGCGCCCTGCCGGTGATGCGCGGCCTCGCCGCCAATGCCGACCAGAGCTGCCATCTGGTCGTGCGCGAAGGCGAGAGCGCACTGGTCGTGCTGCAGATCGATTCGCCTTTGCCGATGCGTTATTCGGTTGCCCTTGGCTCGCATTTCCCGATCCTCGAAACGAGCTCCGGCGCGGTGCTGCTGGCGCATTCGAGCCGCGCCGAGCGCGACCGCATCGTCGAACGGATCGTCGCTGCAGGCGAAGGCCAAGGCAGCCGGGCGGAAATCGAAGCGCGGCTGAACGAAGTCGCAAGGCTCGGCTATGAAATGCGCGCCTCGCTGGCTGTCGAGGGCTGCACCAACATTTCGATGCCGGTGCGCGACCATACCGGCGCCGTCATTGCCGCGCTCACCGTCCCCTTCCTGCCGCAAAAGGCCGCCCGCTTCGATCGCAGCACCGTGTTCGAGCGGACGAAGGCGGCGGCCGAGGCGATATCGGCGGCGCTGGGCGCGGGCGAAGCTGCCGCCTCTTCACGTGCCGACCCGGAACGGCGGGACTATCCGTTCAGCAACTGACAAGAAATACAGGGAGAGAAACATGAACTGGTCCAAATCGATGCTGTTTGCCTCGGCGGCGGTGCTTGCTCTGAGCGCCGCCGCGGCACACGCCGAAAACATGCCGAAGCGCATCGGCTACGTCACCAACTACGCCACCCATGAGTGGTATCAGAACGTCATCAAGGGCATGCAGTCCCGCGCCAAGGAACTCGGTATCGAGCTCGAGGTGAGGACGCCAATCTGGACGTTGCCAAGGAGGTCTCCGCCGCCGAAGATTTCATGGCCAAGGGCGTCGACGTCCTGATCATCACGCCCGTCAACGAGGAAGGCGTCGTGCCGCTGCTGCGCCAGGCGAAATCCAACAACGTTCCGGTCGTACTCGAAGGCAATCCGGTCAAGGGCATGACCACAATGGTCGCGATCTGCGACTACGACACCGGCTACACCGCCGGCGTCGAAGCCGGCAAATACGCCAAGGAAAAGCTCGAAGCCAAAGCCAAGGTGATGAATGTCGGCCTGCCGCTGCTGTCCGCCACCGTGCTGCGGTCGCAGGGTTTCATGGATGGCCTCAACACCATCATCCCCGACGCGGTCATGATCCACGACCTCGACGGCGGCGGCAATCCCGATCGCGCACTCGAAGTCTCTTCGGCGGCTCTTGCCAAGAATGCCGACTTCAACATCATCTACGGCATCAACGATTCCTCCTCGCTCGGCGGCCTTCAGGCCTGGAAAGCGGCCGGCAAGTCGCAGGACGGCCTCTTGACTGTCGGCACCGGCGGCGAAGGCCTCGCCTTCATCAATGCGATGCAGAACGAGCCGTCCTACCGCATCGAGGCCGCGATGTTCCCGGAAAAGGAAGGCTACACCGCCATCGATGCAGCGGTTAAGCTCTTCAATGGCGAAGAGGTGCCGGAACACATCGTCAGCCCGACCGCGCCGATGAACGGCGACGACTGGAAGAAGTTCTACGACTACGATGGCACCACACGCAAAATCAAATGGGATGCCGTCAATGCGCTTCAGCCACCGGAAAAATGCATGAAAACTTCCGCCGATCTGAAGAAGTAAGGATTCCGGGTAGCCCTTCCCGCACGGCGGGAAGGGCGGCGGATCGGATATGCCGAACGGCAAAACAGGGCAACCGTCCTGTTTTGGCCGGCAGTTTCCAGACGGCGACGGCACCGATACGGGCCCGGAAATAAAATGGACATGAGCGAGCTTACGCAATCCTCTGCGCCAAGGCGTTTCATCGGCGGCCAGCTGCTGGGCAGCAGCCAGCTGGTGCTCGGCGTGATCCTGGCCGTGCTCTGCATCGCCATTTCGATTGCCGCGCCGCAATTCTATTCCGAGGCCAACATCATCGCCATCCTGCGCCAATGCGCGCTGGTGCTGATCGTTGCCTCCGGCATGACGATGCTGATCATCACTGCGGAAGTCGACCTGTCGGTCGGTGCATCGCTGGCTTTTGTCGGCTGCATCGGCATGGCCGTGCTCAATTCAACGCACAGTCTGACGCTCGGGCTGCTGGCGGCGCTCGCCTTTTCAGGCGCGGTCGGCCTTTTCAACGGCCTCGTCGTCACCAGCCTCAAGGTGAACTCGCTGATCGCCACCATCGGCACCATGATGATGCTGCAGGGCGGCGTTTACCTGTTCACCCGCGAGGCGGTGCAGAACCACCACCGGCTTGCCGGCTTCACCGATCTCGGCGCTGGCTATATCGGCGCGATCCCGCTGCCCGTGGTCGTTGCCGCGGTGATTTTCGCGCTGGCCGCGGCAACGCTGCGCTTCACCACGCTCGGCCGTTATCTCTACGCTGTCGGCGCCAACGAGCGCGCGGTTCGTCTCTCCGGCGTGCGCTCGCAACGGCTGAAACTGTTCGCCTTCGTCGTCACCGGCCTGTGCGTCGGCGTCGCCGGCATGATCCTGTCGTCGCTGATGAATGCCGGCCAGCCGACCGCTGGCCGCGGCTTCGAGCTGACGGTGATTGCCGCCGTCATCCTCGGCGGCACCAGCCTGCTTGGCGGCCGCGGCTCGCTGCTTGGCACGTTGCTGGGCGTGCTGGTGCTGAAGGTCATCGACAACGGCATCATCATCCTCGGCTGGAACCAGGACCTGCAGATGGTGGTGCCCGGCATCGTCATCATCCTGGCGACCTATCTCGACATCGTGCGGAACAGAGCCAATGTCGGTTGATTTCCTTCACCCCGGCGAAACCGTGGCTGTCGACAAAAGCGTGCCGGCGCTGGAGATGCGCGGCATCGGCAAGCGTTTTCCCGGCGTGATGGCGCTGGACAATGTCGATCTGACCTTGGAACCCGGCAAAATCCATGCCCTGATGGGCGAGAACGGCGCCGGCAAGTCGACGCTGATCAAGATCATGGCCGGGGTCTACGGCAAGGATGCCGGCACCATCCGCCTGCGCGGCCGCGAGGCCGACATCAAGTCGCCGCGCGATAGCCTGAAAGAGGGCATCAAGGTGGTGTTCCAGGAGATCGCGCTGATCGCCGAATTCAGCGTCGCCGAAAACATCTTCCTCGAAGGCTATCCGACCGGCAAAGGCGGCTCGATCGACTGGAAGAAGATCCGTGCCGATGCGGCCGCTCTGTTCAAGCGTATCGGCTTCAACGTCGACCCGGCGGCGCGCACGGGATCGCTGCCGGTCAGCCAGCAGCAGATGGTCGAGATCGCCCGCGCACTCGCCCATGAGGCCCGCGTCGTGGTGATGGACGAGCCGACCTCCTCGCTGACGCCTAACGAGGTCTCGCTGCTGTTCACCGTCATCCGCCGGCTGGCCGCGCTGGGCATCGCGGTGCTCTATGTCAGCCACAAGCTCGACGAGGTCTTCGAGATCGCCGACACCGTGACCGTGCTGCGCGACGGCCGCCACGTCTCGACCAGGCCGATCGGCCAACATACCAACGACACGCTGATCCAGGACATGATCGGCCGGCGCATCGAAAACCTGTTCCCGCGCAAGCGCGGCGCGCCGGGCAGCAAGGTCGCGCTTTCCGTTGAAGGGCTCAGCACCGCCAAGAAGCTGAAGGATGTGTCGTTCGAGGCGCATGCCGGCGAGGTCCTCGGCTTCTTCGGCTTGATGGGAGCGGGCCGAACCGAGCTCGCCAAGGCCATCGTCGGCTACGACCCGATCACGTCCGGCGCCATTTCGGTCGATGGCAGCCGGCTGCTGCCGCACGAAACGCACACCGGCGTCCGGCTCGGCATCGGCCTGCTCACCGAGGACCGCAAGAGCGAGGGGCTGATGGGCGAGTTGCCGGTCTACCAGAATGCCAGCCTCGCCTCACTCGGCGCCTTCGCCAGAATGGGCTTCGTCGACAAGGTCAGCGAACGCAAGGCGGTGCAGGACTATGTCGACCGTTTCCGCATCCGGACGCCCAGCCTGTTCCAGCAGGTCAAGAACCTGTCCGGCGGCAATCAGCAGAAAGTGCTGATCTCGCGCTGGCTGATGCGAGGCCTGAAGGTGATCGTCGTCGACGAGCCGACCCGCGGCATCGACGTCGGCGCCAAGTCGGAGATTTTTGCGCTCATCGACCGGCTCGCCGGCGAAGGCCTGGCGGTCGTCATGATGACGTCCGAAATGCCCGAGCTGCTGGGGCTTGCCGACCGCATCGCGGTGATGTGCGAAGGCCGCCTCACCGCGATCATGCCTCGCGACGAGGCCACGCAGGAGAACATCCTCAATGCGGCAATCGGCTAAGACGATGACGCTTCGCAAAGGGACCAAGCGACGAGCCTGGCAAGCACCGACTCCATGAAAGCTGGGCCGTCCATGCTGGCGCGGCTCGTCGCGCGGCAGGAATTGGCATTGCTCCTCTGCCTCATCCTGGTGATCGCGTTCTTTTCCTTCACCGCCGAGAATTTCTTCTCCGTGCGCAACATCACCAATGTGCTCGGTCAGGCTTCGCTGGCGCTGACAGCCGGCATCGGCTGCGCCATCGTCTTCATATCAGGCGAGGTCGACATCTCGATCGGCTCGCTGCTGGCGACGATCGCACTGCCGCTGATCATCATCATGAACGACACGAATTCTCTGCTGCTCGGCATCAGCGGCGCGCTGCTGTTCGGGCTGATCATCGGCGTCGTGAATGGCTATCTGACGGCCTATGCCGGCATCAACTCGCTGATCGTGACCCTGGGCACGATGTTCATCATGCGCGGCGGCGTTTATCTCTATACCGGCCAGCGTGCTATTCCAGACGACGCCGCGCTCGACAGCTTCATCGCGCTGTCGGACGGCCGCCTGTTCAACGTCGTTCCCTATTCGGCTGTCATCGCCATCGTCCTGCTCGCCGTCTTCGCCTACGTGATGCAGCACCGGCCGTTCGGGCGGCAGATCTATGCCGTCGGCGGCAATCCGGAAGTGGCACGGCTGGCGGGTTACGACGTGCGCCGCGTCAAGTTCACCTGCTTCATCATCAGCGCGCTGCTGGCGACGGTAGCCGGCATCATCCTGGCAGCCCGCGTCGGTTCGGCGCAGCATACGGCCGGGCTGAATTTCGAGTTCCAGGTCGTCGCCGCCACCGTGCTCGGCGGGGTGAGCCTTGCCGGCGGCATAGGCAGCCTGACCGGCATGGCGCTCGGCGTGCTGATCCTGCAGTTCCTGTCCAACGGCCTGCGCGGTCTCGGCCTGCCGACCGAGTGGCAACTGGTCATCACCGGCATGATCATCATTGCCGCCGTCGCCTTCGACGAAGCAAAGCGCCGGCGCGCCATTGGAGGCTGATATGGATCGTCTCAAAGGGAAAACCGCAATCGTCACTGGCGCCGCCGACGGCATCGGCCACGCGATCAGCGAGGCGATGGCAAGGGAAGGCGCGCACGTCTTCCTCGGCGACATCGCCGACGAGAAGGGTGAAAAATTCGCAGCCGAGCTGCGCGCCGCCGGCCACCGCGCCGACTACATCCATTGCGACGTGGCGGAGGAGGCCGACATCGCCGCCCTGATCGACGCAGCCGTCGGCAAGACCGGCCATCTCGATATTCTCGTCAACAATGCCGCCATCGCCATCGGCGGCATGCCGGTTCACGAAATGAGCGACGAGCAGTGGCACCGGCTGATCGCGGTCAACCTTACCAGCGTGTTCCGCGGCTGCAAATATGCGCTGCCACATATGATCGCGCAGAAATCGGGCTCGATCATCAACATGGCCTCGGCGCAAGGGCATATCGGGCTCGACGGCTGGACCGCCTATGCCGGCGCCAAGGGTGCGGTGATGGCGATGACGCGCCAGATGGCGGTCGAGTTCGGCCCGCTCAACATCCGCGTCAACTCGATCTCGCCCGGCACCATCAACACGCCGATGAACGACAAATTGGTCAAGGAGATCGGCGGCAATCTCGCCAAGGCCTGGGTCAAGATGCATCCGCTCGGCCGCATCGGCAAACCGTCCGAGGTGGCCGAAGCCGCCGTCTATCTGGCCTCCGACGCCGCCGGCTTCACCACCGGTACCGACCTGCGCGTCGACGGCGGCCTCACCGCGGCACCCCGCTACGTACCCGACCTGCTTTGACAACCAACGAGACATGAAATGAACAAAGCCCTCGAAGGCGTCCGCATTCTCGATTTCAGCCATCTGCTGCAAGGGCCGTTCGCCACGCAGCTGCTCGGCGACATGGGCGCCGACATCATCAAGATCGAGCGTGCCGGCGCCGGCGACATGTTCCGCGGCATGACCTTCTTCGCCAAATGGGTCGGCGGCTCCGAAAGCCCGAATTTCCTCGCCTGGAACCGCAACAAGCGCTCCATCGCGCTCAACCTGAAAAGTCGCAAGGTGCATGCCATCATCATGGACATGGCTGAGAAGGCCGATGTGGTGGTGCAGAATTTCCGCCCCGGCGTGCTCGCCAGGCTCGGCTATGGCTACGAGGATTTCAGGGCGGTCAATCCCGCCATCATCTATTGCTCGGGTTCCGGCTATGGCGAGGAAGGCCCCTATGTCGAGCGCCCCGGCCAGGACATGCTGATCCAGGGATTGTCCGGGCTGATCTCCAACACCGGCCGCGGCGATCAGGCTCCTGTTCCGGCCGGTGCCGGCCTGGCCGACCAGATCGGCGCCATGAACATGGTCTACGGCATCCTGTCGGCGCTCTACTATCGCGAGAAGACCGGCAAGGGCCAGAAGATCGAGGTCAATCTGCTCGCCGCCATGCTGGCGCATCTCAATCAGGAATATGTCGCCGTGCTCAATCTCGGCGAGGATTTCGTGCGCCCGAATTCCGGCATCGGCCACCCCGGCATGCAGGCGCCGTTCGGTGTCTATGAAGCGAAGGACGGCGGCTATGTGTCGATCGCCATGAGCCCGTTCAAGACGCTGTATGAAGTGCTGGAGGCGCCGCAGCTTGCTGTCTACGACGATCTGAAGACGCTGTTCGACAGGCGCGACGAGGTGTTCGACAAGGTCAACGCCGAAACCAGGAAGTTTGCCACGCAGGACCTGCTGGCGCGGCTGCTCGCAGCCGACATCTGGTGCGCCGAGGTGAAGGACATAAGGCGCGCAGCCGAGGACCCGCAGGTTAAGCACCTGGGCATGATCACCAGCTACGATCATCCGCGCGGCGGTAAGGTCAGGGTGGTCGCGCCGGCTGTCAAGATGAGCGAGACGCCGCCTACCATAGAGCGGCCGGCGCCGCTGGTCGGCCAGCATGGCCGCGAGATACTGGCCGAGTTCGGCCTTTCCAGCGGCGAGATTGCAGCGCTTGAGGCGTCCGGCGACATGACCGTGGATGCTGCCTGACGATGAGCGTTTACCAGACACTCAGCTTGGAAATATCCGGGCGCGTCGCAGTCGTCACCTTCCGGCGCGCCGATCAGCTCAACGCCATGAACCGGCTGATGCAAAGCGAGATCACCGAGGTTTTCGAGGCGCTGTCGCAGGATGACGGCGTCGGCGCGATCGTGGTGACCGGCGAGGGGCGCGGCTTCATGGCCGGCGCCGACATCAAGGAATACGCTGCCCAGACAGCTATCGAGTTCGACGCCTTCCAGGCCGCCGGCACGCGCATGTACGCAGCGGTCGAGAACAACCGCAAGCCGGTCATCGCCGCGGTCAACGGCTTTGCGCTCGGCGGCGGCATGGAGCTGGTGCTGTGCTGCGACATCGTCATCGCCAACCAGTTCGCGAAGCTCGGCCTGCCCGAGATCAAGCTCGGGCTGGTCCCGGGCGGCGGCGGCACGCAGCGCAGCGTCCAGAAGCTCGGCCGCAACCGCTCCAACCTTTTGCTGATGACCGGCGCCATCGTGCCGGCTTCCGAGTTCGTCGCCGCCGGTCTGGTCAACGAGGTCGTCGATTCCGAAAGGCTGATGCCGCGGGTGCTGGAACTCGCCGGCATGATAGCCGCCGAACCGGCTGCCGCGATCGAGGCATTGAAGGCGCTGACAGCGCACGCCGTGTCGGGCGACTTGGCGGGAGGCCTTGCCATGGAGCGCGACCTACTGGGCGGGCTTTATCGTAGCGAGACCGGCCAGCAGCGGGTGAAGGCGTTCGCCGAAAAAAGCGCCGCGCGGCCGAAGGCTGCGAAATGACGTCCCTGGTCAAGCAAAACCGGCCGCGCTTCACGGATGTCGAGGGCCTGGCGGCGATGGTCGGCGGCGGCGACGTCTTCGGTGTCGGTGGCCATCATTTTGCCCGGCTGCCGATCGCCCTGCTGCGGGCCATCGCCCGCTTGGGCGTCAAGGATCTTCGCTATGTCTGCTGGGCCGGCGGCCTGCCGCTCGAACTGCTTCTCGAAGCGAATGCCGTGGCGGCGGTCGATATCTGCTTTTCCAGCCTCGATATTTTTGGCTTGCCGCCGCGCTTCCGCGCGGCCGCCGAGACCAATGCCGTGCCGGTCCGCGACTGGACGGCGCTGGCCATGATCCAGGCGCTGCGGGCGGGGCAGCAGAACCTGCCGTCGATGCCGTTTCAGCTTCCGGAGGGTTCGGACATGCTGGCGCGCGTGCCGGGTGCGATCGCCGCGCCCGATCCGATCGCGGGAATCACGACCGGGATCATCCCGGCCTTGCGGCTCGATACGTTCGTCGTCCATGCCCAGCGTGCCGACGAGAGCGGCAATGTCCAGATCATCGGACCACGGGCGCTGGATTTCGCCATGGCCGGCGCGGCGCGCGAGGTGCTGGTGACGGTCGAGGAGATCGTCCCGGTCGGAGCGCTGCGGCAGGATGGTCGGCAGAGCATTTTGACCCGCAACCAGGTGTCGGCGATCGCGCTGTCACCAGGCGGCGCCTATCCCGCCTCCTGCCTGCCATTCTATGTGACGGATTATCAAGCGTTGGCGGGGGCGTTCGCGGCCAAGGAAATACCTTTGCCGGACAGCCTGGGCATGCCTTCGGAAGGCGTGCCGGAGCGGGTTCAAGATGCTGCAAAAGTCCGCGCTGAAACAGTCCTCGCAATGCCCAGGCTCGTGCACGGCAACAAGGAGGCGTCCATCGACGAGATCATCGCCGCCCGCATCGCCGCTGAGCTCGACAACGAGAGCTTTGCCAGTGCCGGCGCGGTGTCGCCGCTCGCCAATGTCGCCTACCGGCTGGCCAAAGCGACGCACGCGCCGGACATGATCATCGCTACCATGAGTTGCGGTCATCTCGACATAGCACCGAGCCCGATGATCCTGTCGCTGATCGAAAGCCTCGATTGCGAGACGGCGGTGGCGCATGCCGGCGGCGACGACACCTATTCGACCTACTATCAGGCCGGCGCGGTGACGCATGAGATCGTCGGTGCCGCGCAGGTCGACCGCCGTGGGCGCGTCAACACCATTGCGCTGCGCAAGCGTGACGGCAGCCTTATCCGGTTGCCCGGGCAAGGCGGCATGGCCGACGTCGCCAACATGCATCGCGATTATCTGCTCTACGTCCCCCGCCATTCCGTGCAGTCGCTGGTCGAGACGGTCGAGATTGCCAGCTCGGCGCGCGGCCTGTTGACTGAGGCCGAACGCGAGCCGATGGGCTATCGGACCGGCGCCGCATTGGTGTTCACCGACCTTTGCGTGTTTCGGCTCGACGGGGAGAGCCGGCAATTGGCCGTCATCGAGACCATGCCGGGCCTGACGCGCCAGCAGCTCCAGGATGCCACCGGCTTTGCCCTGACATTCGATGCCGATTGCCGCGAAGTTGCGCTACCCTCGAACGAGACGCTCGACATCCTGCGAAACCGCATCGACCCGCTCGGCCTGCGGCGCCTCGAATTCGTCAGCGCCAGGGAGCGCAGCGCCCTGATCGCCGAGATCCTCGCCACCGACCGGCGGATGGTCGAGCGCTGCATCGCCGCACAGCGGTCGCATACTGCACCGGATTGAAGGGGGTGCGCATGGCAAAGCCGTTGCTCGAAATGTCGGCCGCGAGGGTCTTCTTCGACGGCATCTTCACCAGCCCGCGCGTTGCCCATCCGGAAGGCGTGGCTATCCATCGCGACGGCTCCATCTGGTGCGGCACCGAAACCGGCGACCTGCTGCGCTTGGCCGCCGATGGCGGCTCGGTCGAACGCATGGGCGGCACGGAAGGCTTTCTGCTCGGCATCGCCTTCGATAGCGCGGGAAACTGTTTTGCATGCGATTTGAGACATTCGGCGATCTTTCGCTGGGATGCCGCGACGGCTGATATGACGCGCTTCGCCTCGGCCGGCATCCGCGTGCCGAACTATCCGATCGTCGACGAGACACGCGGCTGGCTCTACGTGTCGGACAGCGTAGGCGAAGACAACCGCTCCGGCATTTTTCGCTACGATTTGAAGACCGGCGAAGGCGGCCTGTGGTGCAGCGAGACCATGGCCTTCGCCAACGGCATGGCGATGGCGCCGGGTGGCGATGGGCTTTACGTCGTGGAAAGCCATGCGGCCTGCGTCAGCTATGTGCCGATCCGTGCCGACGGCACGGCAGGACCTCGCCAGCTCGTCGTGGACGGCGTGAGCAACGTTCCCGATGGCGTCGCGTTGGCGCCGGACGGGTCGCTGTTCATCTCGTGCTACGAGCCGAGCCGCATCTATCGTTGGCGAAAAGACAGCGGGCTCGAGGTGCTGATCGAGGATCCGGCGGCAACGACGCTCGCCCATCCCACCAACATCGCCTTCAAGGGCGACAAGCTCTACACCGCAAATCTCGGCCGCTGGCACATCACCGAAATCGACTTGACGGCGATTTCTTAGATCGGGCCGGGCGGCGCTGCCCTATCCCAGCCGCCCGTGACTCGATCGGATGCGCAACACCTGCACCCTCGAGGGCAGCTCGATCAGGAACTCTTCGTCCCGCTCGAGATGGTGGATCCTCGTCGGATCGCCGCCGGTGAACGCCGCCATCGCCTCGACATTTTCCCAATAGGAAATCGTCACGAATTCCGAATGGCTCGGCGTGTCCTCGCGAAAGGTCTGCACGCCCAGTGCCTTCTCGATCAGCAGCTTGATGCCGGCCTCGTAATTGTAACTCTCATAGGCATCCGCCTTTTCAGGCACGGTTCTGCCGCGCCAGATACGAGCGATGGTCGGGGTTTTCTCCGTAGCTTTCTCTGTCATGATCAACGAATTCCTGCTGGTCTGCTTGGTCCGCGGCGTTCGGCAAGGCCAGCCAAGGAACGCATCTCCCCGGCTGGCAGCCTGCTATCCAGTTGCCGGCGACTTTGTATCCTCCCCGGCCGACGAGCTCGCGCTGCCCCAGACAGGCCTCCTGCCGACCGGTAGGAGACCTACTCCTGATCCTCGGCGCCGCCTCCGTGGAAGAAGGACCGCATTTCCTGCATGTCGACGCTGCCGTCACCGTCCTCATCGACGGCGTTGAATATCCGCCCGACGAAATCCTGGACTTCGCTCTGAGAAAGCGCGCCATCGCCGTCCGCATCTACTATGGCGAACATCATTCGCATCTTCGCGCCATGCATCCCGCGTGCAATGCCGCCGCGCCCTCCCATCTCCCGCCCTCGGTCAGGTGGGCCCATCCTGTAGTCGCGATGCCAGCGGTCGGGACCTCGCCGTTCCGCCCGGGGCGCGCGATCTTCCTGCATTCTCTCCTCCAGCATCTCGGTCATCATCTGGCGCATCATTTCGCGCATGGCATCCTGGCTCTGCCCGCTCATTCCGGGTGACGGTTCGGCGCCACGATCCGGTGCCGGCGCGGCGGGCGCAGGTGGGCTCGTCTGGCCGAATGCCGGCGCGGCCAACATGGCCAGCGCCGCGGCAATTACAGTGGTTTTGCTTGCGAGCGTCATCGTAATCTCCATCGTGTGAATTGTGGGCCGCTGCATCCAAGCCAAACCGGCTGCTCGCCTCATGGTTCCTGGGCAGTCGGCACGACGGCGCAAAAGTCCGCCTGGTCGCGGCAACGAAAGCCGCTTGCCCACGTTGCCATTGATGCAAAGCTCCACCAGGAGGAAAAAATGGCCGACGATAAGAGCAAGCGAGATTTCCGCGAGCGCGACCGCGTTGCTGCGGAAGACGACCGTGAAGTCGAGTATTTTGCCCAACAGAACGGCGTCACGGCCGACCAGGTCCGCCAGCTGATCAAGAGCTTCGGCAATGATCGCGGGCGCCTGACCGTAGCTGCGAAGGCATTGCGAGGGATTTCACCTGCCGGAGCCGACGAGGTGACCAGGGAAGCCCGCCAGCAGGCGACACCCATGCATCTCGGCAAACCCGACGAGTGATGCCGGGGGGCAACTGCTCTGGCGCTGCCGCGGGCGTCAGAACTTGCGGCTCAGATAATCCGAGTCGCGCAGTCCGAACCGCCACTCCGCATCGACAGCTTTGGAAATGCCGATCCGGCGGCCTGTCAGAACGGCGCCGGCTTCGCCCGGCTGCCTGAATTCGAATGGCGGCACGTCCAGCGGCAGCCCGTCATGGGATTTGTCGATTGCCAGCGCCTGGCAAAGGCGGCCCGGTCCCGAACAAAGCAGCCGGGGATCCTCAACGCCGCGATTGGCCCGCATCACCTCCAGCCCTAATCGCGGTTCGATTGCGCGGACAAGCACGGCACTGCCGGGCAGGCAGACGGCATTGAGGCACCAATGCAGGCCATAGGAGCGATAGACATACGCGCTGCCAGGGGCGCCGAACATTGCGCCGTTGCGCACCGTCCTGCCACCGAAAGCATGTGAAGCCGGGTCATCCGGGCGATAGGCCTCGGTCTCGACGATGATGCCGCCAACGCCGTGCAAAAGCAGCATGGCGCCGATCATGTCGCGCGCTACGATGGCGGCGTCTCGAGCAAAGAATTGATGGGTGGTGGTCATTGTGCGGCAGACTCGATCGCGCCTGGACCTGGCGCGTCAGCAAGTTCCCGGACCGGACACGAAATGTCCAGCCACAGCTCTCGGATGAAGGTATTCAGCGCAGCATGGCTGCGCCGATGAAAACCGCCGCGGCCAGCACGACGATGGCGGCAATCACCAGGACCGGCCAATATCTGCGCGGTTGGACGTCGGGCTCATCCTTCAGCGGGCGCATCGCATTGGCATAGCTCGCCTGGTTGGTAAACTTCGGCGTTTCATGGCGCGCGGCAGGGCTCTTCGGCGGAGCGTTGCCGGCGGATTCCGCGTCCGTTTCCATGGGAGCCGCAGCCGGATCGATGCCCGGGGTCTTGTCCCCTTCGCGCCCGGCATCGATATCGCCCCGCGCCTGAGCCGGGCTTCGCCCAAGAGGTGCTGCGTCGGTCATCGTCGAGGTCCTTTCAGAGCATCGGCCTCAAGCATTCTAACCTGCGTCTCATTTCAAAGTTCCCCCGTTTCAAAATTCCCCGGTTCAAAGTTCCCCGGTTCAAAGTTCCCCCGTTTCAAAGTGCCAACGAGCGGAAACCGCCTGGGCCTGCTTCCAGGAACAACCGGCGATCGAGCGGGTTGAGCAAGCATCGGGAGAGCAACATGGACTTGGTGCGCCACGCGCCCAGATCGGCAGTTCGAAACAGGCTCCAGCGCATGATCTACTTCACCGCCGACACGCATTTCAGCGACCCGCGCATTTTGCGCATCGACCGCCGCCCGTTCGGCTCGCTGGCGGAACATGACCGGTCGCTCGTTGCGTTCTGGAACGAGACTGTCGGGCCGGACGACGAGGTCTGGCATCTCGGCGATTTTGCCAGGGGATCGGCCGCGTTCGTGTCGTCGCTTCTGGCGTCTCTTCATGGCAGCAAGCATTTGATCATCGGCAACAACGATGCTGCGGCCACCATCGAGGCCACAGGTTGGGCGAGCACGCAACACTACAAGGAGCTGGCGCTCGACGGCAGTCTGCTGATCCTTTGTCACTACCCTTTTCGCACCTGGAACCAGATCGGCAGGAAATCGATCGACCTGCATGGCCATTCCCACGGCAGGCTGACCCCGGTCACGCGCCAGTATGACGTCGGCGTCGACAGCTGGGATTTTCGTCCGGTCACGCTGACCACCATCCTTGCCAGCCGCGGCCGAAGGGCGGCGCGAGCAAAACCCGGCTGAAAGCGGCTGGCCGCAACCGGAACCTCTGCGCAGCTGAGGCGTTCGAAAATTGCAAGGCGTAAAGGCAAAACGCAATGGCTCAGAAGATCACGACAGGCGCGAACGACCGGCCGCGCAATGAAACCATCGGCCAATCCGGCGAAGGCCTGCCGGACGACAGCAGCAGGCCGCTCGAGGTCGACGAAGGCTGGGTCGCCCGGCTGAGAAACAAGCTGCAGGGCAACCCCCGGCAAGCCGCTCAGACCAACACGGACGAAGTCCCCGCAGGCACTCCAGGCGCTGGCGAGAATATTTGCCGCCGCTGTGCAGGGTCAGGCATGATCGACGGCCGCACCTGCCCCGAATGCGGCGGAACCGGCAAGGTGATGACGCCGATAGGCGGAGGCTGAGCAATTCCAGGAAAAGTGTGAAGCGGTTTTCCGTCCGGTATTTGCGTCAAACAATAAGATAGACAGGTTCTGCGTTTCCGCGGAACGATGAACCGTCCAGCGCCGGTCAGATCGCCGGCACCCACTTCCAGAACACGCCCTCCTTGCGGTCGGGGTAATGCTTGAACTCGCATTCGAAGCGCCAGCCATAGTTCTTGGCGGTGGCAAGCGCCTCTTTGCTGACCGGGTTCATGCCGGTTCCCGGCGCAAACCAGTCCTCCAGCAAGTCGTCGGGGATATAGGCGCCGATCCTCAAAGGCAGCTTTTCGAGGACGACATCCATTTCAGGTGGTGCAGGCACGGGGGCGCTCCTTTGAAACCTACCCGCAAAGAAGCCGTTTAACGCCAAGCGGGTTCATTCTTCTGTTCATAGTCCTGGAACGCCTTCTGGAGACCGCCGATCACCTCGGCGGACGTCTCGAACATCGCCTTCAGCTGCGGCTCATCGACCTTCTCGATGTCCTCGCGAAGGTGCTGCTTCACCTCCTCCAACTTTTTCTGCATTTTCTGCGTGTGGTGGCGCGGATCGCGGTCGGCAGCGCTAGTCATGATCAATCTCCAATTTGTGGATCTCGGAGAACTCGCCCGGCTCTGAGGATCGACAGGCGGGTTTGCAGCGTAAACGGCTTGCCGATAGCTGTGGTTCCCGACTGCGGATGCGGTCTTCGCGCGCCCAACGCGCTGTTCCTGGGTTCAACCGCCCGGTAGCAAGTCCGAAGGGCGCTTGCCGCGAATTCAAGACGCAAGCAGTGGCAGACGAGCATCGACCTATAGCCTACGCCTCGTCCGCGATCCATTCGAGCGAGGCGCCATGCGGGTCAGTCCAAGCTACAGGGGAGCCGTTCGCAGATAGGAGGAAGCGGCCAGGCGGCCAGCTTGTTCCGGCGCGTGTGGCGATGGACGGGAAGACACGAGGGAACTCGTTCGATACCCAATAAGGCGCGAGACGCATCGCCTGCTCGGCGAAAGCTTCTCTGTCACCAAGGTCGGAGACATAGTCGAGGACGGCTGTGTGAAAGATGACGAGTGTAGCGTCATTTGGCGCTTCGTTGCAGAGTTGCACGAGGTCGCTCCCGCGCAGGTCGCCCTTCACCACCCGAGGCTTGACTGTGGCAGCTATCTTTAGGGCCGCCCGGAGATTGGCAAGCCGTGCTGTCTGTTCCGGCCAGACCAGTGTCTCAAGCCATGCGACTTGCGAGTCGTCCGAAGCATCTATCGGGCTCAGGTCCAATCCCGCCCGCCAGACGACTTGCGGCAAGGCCGTCGGCAATGGCGTTGTTTCGCTGGCGAGGCATCGGAAAACAGGCGGCTCCAAGGCCATCGCAGGTGCGCGGATCGCCTTGCGTCCGTAGTCATAGCCGTAGAGGTCGGGCATGAGGCAGAGCCCTGCGGAGGTCCCGACCTCGATGAGGGCCAGCGGCTGCGGCAAACGCGCCAGGACGGGGAGCAGGGTGGCGCATCTTCCCGGCTCGTTGGTTTGCGTTGAGCGCTCGAGCATGAGCGAGCGGATAGCGTCGGGATTAGCCTGAAGCGCCTGGCGAAGCTCGGTCCACCCTGTCGGCGTGCCGAACAGGTGACGCACCGCTGCAAGTAGAAGGTTCGGTTGCCGCTTTAGGTCCGGAAGAGTCGACAGGAAACCGAGCGCCTCCCGATCCCCAGCGACTGCCCGAGCCAACTCCTCGTAGAGCGGCGAGCGACCGCGAGCTTCCGTATCGGCGAAGCGAATATATCGGGCTGAGATCTCGGCCAAGCCCTCCTCGTCCATATCCGCTGATCCTCGGTCCCAACGTCTCATCACAGTACACGATCCACGGATCTGATTGGAGCCAGGCCCGGCGTTTTTACACAGGCTTGACCCCCGCGGACTTGCCGCGGTCGCCTGCTTAACCGTTGCGCTAGGAGGCTGTGCGCAATCCAAAATCTGGGGAACTGGTGTCTCGCCCAGGGGTGCGGTCCACCATGTCTCCGGTATAAACCGCAACCCATGTCTCCGGGTTGGACAATTTGAGATTTGGCGCACCCGACAGGATTCGAACCTGTGACCTCTGCCTTCGGAGGGCAGCGCTCTATCCAGCTGAGCTACGGGTGCCTTCAGGATCGGTGATCCCAAAAACGAACCAGCCGGTAAACCGGCCAGCCACGGCTTCTTAGCGGAAGCAGGCGCCGGCTTCAACGGGCAATCGCCAGCGGGCTCAAGTTGCCGTAGCAGTCCGGAGGAGACAGACATCGTCCCGTCCGGCGCCACCGCCTGCTCATTCTGTCACGGTAAGCACTGCCTTGCCGCTGATGCTGCGCTGCCGCAG
This sequence comes from Mesorhizobium sp. M0601, assembly GCF_040320845.1. Classification (NCBI taxonomy): domain Bacteria; kingdom Pseudomonadati; phylum Pseudomonadota; class Alphaproteobacteria; order Hyphomicrobiales; family Phyllobacteriaceae; genus Mesorhizobium; species Mesorhizobium sp. M0601. The sequence continues at coordinate 217,844 of NZ_JAMYQK010000005.1, read as the reverse complement.
CGCGTCGAGGGCTTGGCCGACGTCCCGCCACGGCACGGTCAGGACCACACGCGTTTCGAGCCGGCCGGCTGCGATCAGCGCGAGCAGCGAGGCGATGTCAGCGCCAACCTCCGGACCGGAGGCGTAGTAGGCGAAGGTCTGCAGCCGAGCGCCTTCGTGCCCCGGAACGAACTGGCGGAAGCCGATGGGCGTGAGTTCGCCGCTGCTCGAGCCGAACATGACGACTGTCCCGCCGGGCGCGATCCGTTCGATCGCGTGGGCGAGGCTATCGCCGCCCACCGATTCGGTGATCAGCGAGAACAGTCCTTCGGCCAGCTCGATCGTTTCGACGACCCGCTCGGCTCCGAGACCGCGGAGATCGTCGGCATGCCGCTCAGCGGCGACGGCCACCACCGACGCGTCCTGCTGGCGGGCGATCTGGATCTGGAAACGGCCGACCGCGCCGCTTGCGCCGGTAATCAGGACCCGCTGGCCGGCCAGGTCACCGCCGAGGCGCAGGGTCCGCAGCGCGGTCGTGCCCGCGACCGGAACAGTGGCGGCGGAGACGAAGCTGACGTCGTCCGGCAGGACGGCGAGGTGGTCGGTCGGAACGGCGACCCGTTCGGCCCACCCGGCCTCGTCGACCAGAGCCGCAACCCGGGCGCCGACGGCCGGCCCGGAGCCGTCGGCCGCGGCGCGCTCGACAATTCCGGCGACGTCCTGGCCAGGCACCCAGCCGTTCGGACGGATGTTGAGCAGGCGCAGTTCGCCGCGGTTCAGCGAGACTGCCCGGACCGAGACCAGCGCCTCATGCGGGGCGGGCTCGGGCTCACCAAGCTCGGCGAGCCGCAACCCGGTGGCGCTGTCGGAAGATGTGACCAAGGCGAGCATCGGTATCGTCCCTTCTTGCTGCGTGGCGGACGCCAGCCTGTTTTCGTGCGCCGGGCTTGTTGGTCCGACGTTCAGAACGCAAGCAGGGCATGACTGGAAGCCCGCCTGTCGGCTTCTGAGTAGCTCATCCCTAAACTATCGACTTTCCTGTGTGAGTAATTTAGATATCTTGGCAGTCGATCGCTAAAATCAGTCAATATGAGGCAGCCTCTCCGCTACCCCTGGCCTTTCGATCCGGATGATGTCCTCGCCCCGGCAATCGCCGTGCGCGTTGACGTTACCGAAACCAGGGCGGAGGTGCCGGACCACCACCACCGCAAAGGGCAACTCGTCTTCGCGCTGGGCGGTGGCGTCACATGTCGCGTCCCCAGCGGCCTGTGGATGGTGCCGCCGCATTGCGCGGTGTGGATTCCCGGCGACATGGAGCACAGCAATATCGCGACCGCCAATGCCCGGATTTTCTTCGTCTATATCGAACCGGGAGCTACCGACTTGCCGGACCGGTGCTGCACGCTTTCGATCACGCCGTTGTTGCGCGAGCTCATCATAGAGCTGACGGATCGCGTTGAGGACGATGACGCGAGGGGCGAGCTCCTGACCAGGGCTCTGCTCACCGAACTGCCGCGCATGCCTGTCCAGCAGCTGCATTTGCCGATCTCGTCCGAGCCGCGCTTGAGGCGCATCGCGGCGGCGTTGGCGCAAGATCCTGCCGATCGCAGCACCCTGGCGGAATGGGCCAGTCGCGTCGCGCTCAGCGAGAGCAGTCTCGCACGTCTCGTGGTGAAAGAGATAGGGCTGACCTTCGGGCGCTGGCGCCAGCAACTGCACCTGATCGTCGCAATGCGCGAGCTGGCCTCCGGCGCCAGCGTGCAGCAGGTTTCGGCCGATCTCGGTTACGAATCGGTCACCGCCTTCATCACCATGTTCAAGAAAGCGCTTGGCAAGCCGCCGGCAAAGTATCTCAGCAGTGTCGCGCAAAACGGCGGCTCTGCGTTTGTCGCCTGAACCCGTACGCGGTCAACACTCGGACGTCACCTCTCACTGCTCCTCGGCGTACAGCAGCCGCGTCTTTGCCTCGGAGGTCGGCAACAGGCTGCGCTGGATCAGCGCCTCGACGTGGTCGTTGCGCTGGCGCGCGCTGTCGGCGCCCATCACCACGATGATCAGCCTGTGCCCGTCTGCATTATAGGAGGTGACGATGTTGAAGCCCGAAGCCCTGATGTAGCCGGTCTTGATGCCGTCGACGCCGCGCACCCGGCCGAGCATGTCGTTGTGGCCGCGCACCAGCCTGCCGCGGAACATGAAGTCGCTTTCGGAGAAATAGTGGAAATGCTGCGGGAAGCGGGCGTGCAGCGCCATGCCGAGCACCGCCATGTCGCGCGCGCTGGTATGCTGGTCGCCGTCCGGCAGGCCCGAGGCGTTGCGGAACACGGTGCTGCTCATGCCGATCTGGCGCGCCTTGGCGGTCATCATGCCGGCGAACGCCTCTTCGCTGCCGCCGAGATATTCGGCAATTGCGACCGCCACGTCATTGGCCGATTTGACGACGACGGCGCGGATCGCCGAATCGACGTCGATGGTCTCGCCGCGCCTGAACCGCAGCTTGGTCGGCGGCTGCCGGGCGGCATTGTCCGACACCGGGATTTGTGTCTCCTTGCTGATGCGGCCAGAATCCAGCGCCTCGAACAGAAGGTAGAGCGTCATCATCTTGGTCAACGACGCCGGATAACGCGGCGCCGTCGAATTGACCTCGAACAGCGTATTGCCGGTGCCGGCATCGATGACCATGGCGGCATATTTCTGCGGTGGCGCCGGTACCGCCAGCACGCTGTCGGGCGGCGTGACAGTCGTGCAGCCGGCAGCAAACAGCAGCAGCGCCAGCACAGCGACGCATTTGTGGATGGACGAAAAGAACCGGAAGGCGGACAAGTCAATTCCGAAGGCAGGCAGTTTCTGAGACGACGCGAAGCTATCTTAACGCAAAGGCACAGTCCATTTGGTTAATATCGGTCTGGCCCTCGAACGGTGCCCTGTCCACATGCCGACGTGGCGCCGCCTGATGTGAATTGCCGGCCACCGCGCTTGCGCAACCGGCGGCGAGTGGGCTTTGCTGGCGCCGGCAGAATCGGGCAGCCGGAATCGGGCTGGCAGAATCGGTAGGTGCACATGGATACGGTCACGATCACGGCGAAGGGCATTTCGGTATCGGCCGATCTTGCCGTCGGCCATCTCGCCGACATGACAGTCGATATCGATGGCCGCCGGCTGAAGCCGCTGCATCGCGCACCCTGGGTCGGCGAGCCGCGCGAGATGCTGCCGAAAGACCTGCCTGAAGGGACGGTCCACCTGTCCGGCGATTTCCTCTGCGCGCCGTTCTCGATCAGCGACGTCGAAGCGGCACCTTTGCATGGCTGGCCGGCAAATAGTCGCTGGGACGTCGTCGACAGCGCGGCAACCGCCGACGGCTGGCGCGCCGTCTTCCGCCTGCAGCGCCCGGTCATGGGCGCAACCGTCGACAAGATCCTGACCTTGCGCGACGATCATCCCTTTCTCTATCAGGAACACGTCTTTTCCGGCGGCGCCGGCGCCATTCCCGTTGCCCACCACCCGATGACGGTGATGACGGCCGGCGGCAGGCTGGCCTTCTCGCCCAAACGCCTTGCCGCAACGCCGAGTGAGGCGCCGGAGCCCGATCCGGCCCGCGGCCGCTCGTTGCTCGCCTACCCGGCGCGAACCGCCGACCTGACGCGCTTTCCCGCCGCCAACGGCGGCACGATCGACCTGACCACCTATCGCATGGACCAGCTGCGTGAGGACTTCGTGACGCTGGTCGAGGCCGATCATGGCGGGCCGGGCTGGACCGCGCTGGCGCGCCAGGCGGAAGCCGATCTCTTGCTGGTGCTGAAGAACCCGGCCGAACTGCCGGTCACCATGCTGTGGGTCAGCAATGGCGGGCGCGATTATGCGCCCTGGAGTGGCCGCCACCGCGGCGTGCTCGGCATCGAGGACGGCCGCACGGCCGTCGGCCACGCCGCATCGCTCGGCGACAATTGGCTGAAGCGCGAAGGCGTGGCGACCGCCTTTGCCCTTTCCGAAGGGCGCCGCTTTTCGTTCCGCCATGTCATCGGCGCACTGCCATGGCCATCCGGCGAGCCGCCGCACGACGTCACGACCTCGCCGGGCGGCATGCGCATCCTGGCGGCTGACGGTGCCGTGCGCGACATCGGCTTCGACGGCGATTTCCTGCGGATCGGTCAATCCAGGCCCGATTGAAGGCTTGGCACAATCCGGCGTTTGAAATTTTCGAAAACTGCCGCCAAAATGCGCCAGAACCACCGTAAGGGGGCCAATGTCAGAAATCGCCCATATCGCTGCTGCCATTTTCAAGCGCGCCGGCAAGGCGCCGCGCTTCATCGTTGCCATTGCCGGTCCGCCCGGCGCCGGCAAGTCGACATTGTCGGCAGGCTTGCACGACCTGCTGCCGGAAGGCACGGCGGAAGTCGTGCCGATGGATGGCTTCCATTACGATGACGTCGTGCTCGATCGACGCGGCCTTCGCGCGCGAAAAGGTGCTCCGGAAACCTTTGATTTTGCCGGCTTCGAAGCGCTGCTGAAGCGCATCCGCGCCGGCGAGCCGGATATCGCCATCCCGGTCTTCGACCGCAGCATGGAGCTGTCGCGCGCCGCCGCTGCGATCATCGCCGCCGACACCAAATTCATTCTGGTCGAAGGCAATTATCTCCTGCTCGACGAGGAACCCTGGACGCGGCTGGCGCCGCTGTTCGACTTCTCGATCTTCGTCGATGTGCCGCGCGCCGAGCTCGAGCGCCGACTGCTGGCGCGATGGCACGAGCACGGCCGCTCCGACGAGGACGCGCGCGCCTGGATCGCCTCTAACGATATGCCGAACATCGACCGCGTGCTTGCCCGTCGGCGGCCCGCCGACCTGGTGGTCGGCGACCTGGCCTGACTTGCAAGGAACCGCCCGGCCGGAACCTTGACAGTTTCAGGCCGTTATCCCGGACACGGCAATTGTGCCCATGAGGGAACCGTTCGATGGAAACCATGGCAAGAAAGCCTGCGCCCGCCAAGGGCAGGGCAACACGATCAAAAGCCACTCGAGTGAAAACCAGCGCCGGCCCGGCAGCAGCGGCCCGCTCCAAGGATGCGGCAAAGCCCAGCTTTGGCAAGGCGGCGCCGAAAAAGGTGATGCCTGCCGCGGCCAAAGCCGCTGCACCCAAGCCCAAAAGATCGGCAAGCAGCAGAGGATCGATCGCAGGCAGCGCAATGCGCACTGTTAAAGCAACGGCCAATGTCGCCGCCGGTGCCGTGCTTGCCACCGCCAAAGGTGCGGCGTCGCTTGCTGCTTCCGTAGTCGGCAAGGGCGGCTCAAAGCCCCGGACCAAGGCAAAATAGCCGAGCGGAATCGACGTAAGATCAGTTTCTGGCCGGAATGGTGAGGCCCCTCTGCACCGCCGGTCGGGCGAGGCCACGCTCCAGCCATGCGCCCACGCTGGGGAAATCGTCGAAACCGACGAGTTCCCGCGCCTCGTAGAAGCCGATCAGATTGCGCACCCACCCAAGCATCGAAATATCGGCGATGGTGTAATCGTCGCCCATGATCCAGCTGCGGCCCTTGAGCCTCGTTTCGAGGACGCCGATCAGCCGTCGCGACTCGTCGCGATAACGTTCCAGCGGGCGCTTGTCGGCGATTTCGCGCCCAGCGAATTTGTGGAAGAATCCGACTTGGCCGAATATCGGCCCGATCGAAGCCATCTGGAAGAACACCCACTGGATCGTCTCATAACGCAGCGTCGCGTCTGCCGGGACCAGCTGGCCGGTCTTGTCGCTGAGGTAAAGCAGGATGGCACCGGATTCGAACAAGCCGATCGGCTTGCCGCCCGGGCCGTCCGGATCGATCATCGCCGGTATCTTGCCGTTCGGGTTCAAAGACAGGAATTCCGGGGTCCAGCTCTCGTTCTTGCCGATATCGACGGCATGCGGCTCGTAAGGCAGGCCAAGTTCCTCCAGCGCGATCGATATCTTCACCCCGTTCGGCGTCGGAAACGAATAAAGCTGGATGCGGTCGGGGTGGCTCGCCGGCCAGCGCCTAGCAATCGGAAACGCGGACAGATCGGTCATCGAAACTCCTGGTAGGGACCGCGCCGAGCGGCACGGTCATGGCGGGTCGCAGAGAGTTAGACGCGACGCCTGGCGCGATCAATATGCGCATGGAAAGTTTCGCCGGCCCCCGTGAAGGACCCGCAAGGGGTGCGGTCACACGGCCTTGACCGCCAGCACCGCATTGGTGCCGCCGAAGGCGAAGCTGTTGCTGATCGCGGTGCGCACGGTGCGTTCGCGCGCCACGTTCGGCGTGATGTCGAGATCGCAGTCGGCGTCGGCTTCCCGATAATTGGCGGTCGGCGGCACGATGCCTTCGCGGATCGCCATCACGCAGGCGATCATTTCCAGCGCGCCGGAGGCGCCGAGGCAGTGGGCGTGCATCGATTTGGTCGAGGACACCGAAAGCTTGTAGGCATGGCCGCCGAACACGCGTTTGATCGCCGCCGTCTCGATCTGATCGTTGGCCTTGGTGCCGGTGCCATGCGCGTTGAGATAGTCGACGTCCTCGGGATTGAGCCCGGCATCGACGAGGCAGAAGCGCATCGCCGCCTCAGGCCCTTCGATGGTTGGCGCGACGATATCGGAGGCGTCGGCGGAAAGGCCGACGCCGGCGATTTCGGCAAGGATGGCGGCGCCGCGCGCCATGGCATGCTCATATGTTTCCAGCACCACCATGCCGGCGCCTTCGCCGAGTACGAGCCCCTGGCGGTCGCCCGAAAACGGCCGGCAGGTGTCCGGCGACAATACCCGCAGGGCCTCCCAGCCCTTGAGGATGCCCCAGACCAGCGGCGCATCGGTGCCGCCGGCGACCATGACGTCGGCCCGGCCGAGCCTGATCTGATCGACCGCCGAGGCAATGGCGTGGTTGGATGACGAGCAGGCAGAGGTGATGCCGAACACCGGCCCGCGCAGACCAAGATTCATGCTGACATGGCCGGCTGCAGCGCCCGGCATTACTTTCGGGACGGTGAAGATGCCGGCGCGGTTCTTGCCTTCGAGCAGGATGGCGCGATAGTTCTCTTCGATTGCCTCCCAGCCGCAGACGCCGACGCCGACGATGGTGCCCATCCGGTAGGTGTTGGCCGCGTGCGGGTTCAATCCCGCCTGCTGTGCCGCCTCCCGTGCGGCGATCGTCGCCAGAAGGCTGAAGCGGTCCATCGACACGACCTGCTTGCGGTCGATGCCGTGCTCGGGAAGCGCCTTGATTTCGCAGCCGACCTTGACCTTCAGATCATGCAGCAGCGGATTGTCGATCGCGCCGATTGCCGAACGGCCGGCGCGCATTTCATTCCAGATTGCCGGTGCATTGGTGCCGAGCCCGCATAATCCGCCGATGCCCGTGATGACGACGCGCTTGTGCATTCAGTCAGGCTTTTTTCGCGATCAGCGCGCGAACCGCCTCGACCATGTCGCCGACATTCTTCAGATTGCTCCAGGCATCGACAGTGTTCATCTCGATTTCGATGCCATACTCTTCCTCGAGATCGAAGATGATCTCCGTCAGTTCCAGCGAATGGATGCCAAGGGCGGTCAGTTCGGTACTGGTCGTGATTTCCTCGCCGCCCGGCTCGGCATGAGCCTTGATCTTGGCGATGATATCGTTTGCCAGCTGGTCAGCCATTCGGTTTCTTCCCCAACTCTGTCGTTTCCCGACGCTAACTGATCAGCGCCCCTTTTGTCCTCGATTACGTCGTCATCGTCGCCTTTTACCCCCGCCAGGCGCCGGTGACCGTACCAAGGTGGCTCCCTCTATAGAAACCGAAACGCTGTCAAGCAACAAGCTATATATCGACAAAGCCGCCGCAGTGCTTAACGTTGGCGTCGTGGATACGATCGCATATAGCTTGACTTCAGTGCCGCCGGCCCAGCGTGTTGCCGGCGTCGCGCGGCTTGGCTGCGACTGGAACGGAGGCCGCACGCGTCTTCGGCGTCTGTACCAGGACGGTTCGGCCAAGATCCGCATGCCGGCGGTCTCGGCCGATCCGCTCGAAGCCGTCCTGATCAACACCGCCGGTGGGCTGACCGGTGGCGACCGTCTCGCCTGGGAGGTCGATGTCGGTGCCGGCGCCTCCGCAACCATGACAACGCAGGCCTGCGAGAAAATCTATCGCGCCGCATCCGATCGCGCCGAAGTGCGGGTGCAGCTAACTGTCGGGGAAGAAGGCCACATTGCCTGGCTGCCACAGGAAACCATCGTCTTCGACCGCTCGGCCTTTGCCCGCAGCCTTGACGTGGAGCTTGCCACCGGAGCCGAGGCGCTGATCCTGGAGGCCACCGTCTTCGGCCGCCTGGCCATGGGTGAACGGGCCACGCAAGGCCATTTCCACGACCGCTGGCGCGTCCGCCAGGACGGGGCGCTGGTCCATGCAGAGGAGTTCCGCATCGGGCCGGACATTGCGGCCGCCTTGAACCGTCCCGCAGCGGCCGGCGGTGCCGTCGCCGTGGCGACGCTGCTGATGGTGTCGCCACGGGCAGAGGCTTTGCTCGAGCCGGCCCGGGGCATAGTCGGCGGCCAGGGCGGCGTCAGTTTCTGGAGCGTGCGGAAATCTGGCAAGCTTCTTGCGAGGCTGTTCGCCGAGGACGGCTACCAGCTCCGCAAGCGGCTGGTGCCGCTTGTCGAATTGCTCAACGGGCGGGCGGGCCTGCCCAAATTATGGTCACTCTGATTTCGATTGTGCCACCGCAGGAAAAAGCATGAATCTGACGCCGAGGGAGAAAGACAAGCTGCTGATCGCCATGGCGGCGATCGTGGCCCGCAAGCGGCTCGAACGCGGCGTCAAGCTCAATCATCCGGAAGCGATCGCGCTGATCACCGATTTCGTCGTCGAGGGTGCCCGCGACGGCCGCGCGGTCGCCGAGCTGATGGAGGCCGGCGCCCATGTCGTCACCCGGGCCCAGGTGATGGAAGGCATTGCAGAAATGATCCACGATGTGCAGGTCGAGGCGACGTTTCCAGACGGCACCAAGCTGGTGACCGTGCACGAGCCGATCAGATAACACCGCCAAGGAGAGGAAAATGCTTGAGCTGCGTCCCAACTGCGAGTGCTGCGACAAGGATCTGCCGCCCGATGCGACGGATGCGGTGATCTGCACCTTCGAATGCACCTTTTGCGCCGACTGCGCACAAAACGTGCTCGGCGGCGCCTGTCCGAATTGCGGCGGCAACTTCTCGGCCCGCCCGATCCGTCCGGCAGCGCTGCTGAAGAAATATCCGGCCTCCACCAGGCGCGTCCTCAAGGCAGAGGGCTGCGCTCCGGCCCGCAAGGCGGCGTGAGAGGTACTCGAAGATGGAAGCTACGCCGATGATCCCCGCTACGATGAAACGCTCAACGCTGTCGGCGGTCCTGCTGCTGGCGGCAGCAATGCCAGCCTATGCCCATGTCGGCGTCGGCACGGTTTGGTCCTTCACCGCCGGCTTCTCCCACCCGCTCTCCGGCCTCGATCACATGACGGCGATGATTGCCGTCGGGCTATGGGCCGCGCTCAAGCGCGACAAAGCGATCTGGGCATGGCCGCTGGCCTTCGTAGGCGTCATGCTGTCCGGCGGCGTGCTCGGCATGCTGCATGTGCCGATGCCTTTCGTCGAGCCGGCAATACTGGCGTCCGTCGTGGCACTCGGGCTGCTGGTTGCGCTCGCCGTCGATCTTCCTGTCTCGGCCGGCGTCGCCGTCACCGGCCTGTTCGCGCTGTTCCACGGCTATGCCCATGGCACCGAGGTGCCTGAGAATGTCGGCGGACTCGGCTATATGGCGGGCTTTGCCGTTGCCACGGCACTGCTCCACGCCGTCGGCATCGCGGCCGGTCTCGGCCTCGGCTGGCGCTTCCGCGGGCTTGCCCGCGCCGCTGGCGCCGCTTGTGCCGCGATTGGCGCCGGCCTCGCTTTCGGCGTCGTGTGAGGCCGCGATGATCCCCGGCGAAATCATCACGGCAAGCGGCGAGATCGAACTGAACAAGGGTCTGGCGACGGTCACTTTGAAGGTAGCCAACAGCGGCGACCGGCCGATCCAGGTAGGCAGCCATTATCATTTCTTCGAGACCAATGAGGGACTGAGATTCGATCGCGACAAGGCCCGCGGCATGCGCCTCGACATCGCTGCCGGCACCGCCATGCGCTTCGAGCCCGGCCAGGAGCGCGACGTTACCCTGGTGCCGTTCGGCGGCAAGCGCGAGGTCTACGGATTTCAGCAGAAGATCATGGGCGCGCTGTGAGATCGAAGGCGTCGAGCAGTTTCGGCTCAGCCGGGCGGCTTGGCCGCCGCATAGATGACGACCTTTCCCGGATCGTCGAATTCCACCGCCAGAACGTCCTCGGTTTGCACTCGCCGCGAATCGATGGCGTTGAACAGCAATGCGTTCGCCTCGATCTCCTTGCGCAGCTCGGCGATGTCGTCCCGATGTTGCCTGACCTTGTTTTCGATCGCCGGCGGCGGGCCGCCTTCGGTGCGCGCGGCATCAGTAAGAAACACGATGTCGACCTTGTCGAGCTTGGATGTCTTGCGCACGGCGGCGATGTTTTCACGCGTGCGGTCGATCGCCGAACTGACCTTGCCGGCTTCCGCATTTGTCTGGGTCTCTTCCTGGCCGACCTCCGAGCCGACGATCCGGTTGACGGTCTCGGCGCTGTCGAGGCTCTGCGCGTTCAGCGCGGCGTGCGGAATGCTGGCTGCCAGAAACGCGGTCGCGGCAATCCCATGCAGCCATCTGGTGTCGGAGAAGGTGGTGATCGCCATCGCTCGTTCTCAGGGTCCTATTCGAGGCTCGTGTCAGGGCGACAGGACCGAAACGTAACGTCCCCCGTGAAGGTTCCCTTTGCGATGCGGCGGGCTGGCCGGGCGCCGGCCCGCCGCCTCGTCTCGTCAGCTCGCTTTCTTGGTGATCAGCGTCAGCGCGCCATTGGTGCTCATGCTGGCGGCGATCACCTGCGCCGAGGTGAGCCCCTTGGCTTCGAGTGCGGATTTGACCTGCGGTGTCGCGTCGATCGAGCCGCGCAGTTTCTGCAGGTCGGCATCGCTGCGCTTGGCGATCACCTCGTTGACCTTGGCTTGAGTGTCCGCGGGCAGATCCTTGATATCGACGACGTTGATCGCCTGGATGGTGGGCGCCTGCGGCTGCGCCCCGGGCGCGGCAGGAGCAGGCGCAGCCGGCGCCGGACTGGGCTGCTGCGCAGGCTGTTGCTGGGCGCTGGCGGCGGTTGCGAGCACCAGCGTGGCGGCGGCTGCCAGAAGGGTCGTTTTGCGCATGGATGTTCCTTTCCATCGATTGGCAAATGGTCGTTTTGGGGTGGCCCGGCCACCTCAAACGCTAAATGGGATCGGAAAGTGTCGCTCAGCGGGTCATTGCGTGACCATAGGATGGCGGCAATGTGGGGCCCGGCTTCGACAAGCGGTATTTTCGGGCTGTATTTCGGGAGCAATTGCTGATGGCTAAAATCACCCGCGCCGCCTATGCGCAGATGTACGGCCCGACCGTCGGCGACAAGGTCCGGCTCGCCGACACCGAGCTGTTCATCGAGGTCGAAAGGGATCTCACTCTTCACGGCGAGGAGGTGAAGTTCGGCGGCGGCAAGGTCATCCGCGACGGCATGGGCCAGAGCCAGGTGTCGCGCGCGCAAGGCGCGGTCGACACCGTCATCACCAATGCGTTGGTCGTCGATGCCACCGCCGGTATCGTCAAGGCAGATATCGGCCTCAGGGACGGCCGTATCGCCGCGATCGGCAAGGCCGGCAATCCGGATACCCAAGGCGGCGTCACCATCATTATCGGTCCCGGCACCGAGATCATCGCCGGCGAGGGCAAGATCCTGACCGCCGGCGGCTTCGACGCGCATATCCACTTCATCTGCCCGCAGCAGATCGAGGAAGCGCTGATGTCGGGCATCACCACCATGCTCGGCGGCGGCACCGGCCCGGCGCACGGCACGCTGGCGACCACCTGCACGCCTGGGCCGTGGCATCTGGCGCGCATGATCCAGTCTTTCGACGCCTTCCCTATGAATATCGGCCTGTCGGGCAAGGGCAACGCGTCCCTGCCTGCCGCGCTCGAGGAGATGGTGCTCGCCGGCGCCTGCTCGCTGAAGCTGCACGAGGACTGGGGCACGACGCCGGCTGCAATCGACTGCTGCCTGTCGGTCGCCGACGATTACGACGTGCAGGTGATGATCCACACCGACACGCTGAACGAGTCCGGCTTCGTCGAAAACACGGTCGCGGCGATCAAGGGCCGCACCATCCATGCCTTCCACACCGAAGGCGCCGGCGGCGGCCACGCACCTGATATCATCAAGGTCTGCGGCCTGCCCAACGTCATTCCGTCCTCGACCAATCCGACCCGCCCCTACACGGTCAACACGCTGGCCGAACACCTCGACATGCTGATGGTCTGTCACCATCTGTCGCCGTCGATCCCCGAAGACATCGCCTTTGCCGAGAGCCGCATCCGCAAGGAAACCATCGCCGCCGAAGACATTCTGCACGACATCGGCGCCTTCTCGATCATCTCGTCGGATAGCCAGGCCATGGGCCGTGTCGGCGAAGTGGCGATCCGCTGCTGGCAGACCGCCGACAAGATGAAGCGGCAGCGCGGTTCGCTGCCGCAGGAGACCGGCGACAACGACAATTTCCGCGTCCGCCGCTACATCGCCAAATACACCATCAATCCGGCCATCGCCCATGGCCTGTCGAAGGACATCGGCTCGGTGGCGGTGGGAAAACGCGCCGACCTCGTGCTGTGGAATCCGGCCTTTTTCGGCGTCAAGCCGGACATGGTGCTGATCGGCGGCATGATCGCCGCCGCCCCGATGGGCGATCCCAACGCCTCGATCCCGACGCCGCAGCCGATGCATTACCGGCCGATGTTCGGGGCCTACGGCAAGGCGATGACCAATTCGTCGGTGACCTTCGTCTCGAAGGCCGCGCTCGACGCCGGCCTGCGCGGCAGGCTCGGCGTCGACAAGCAGATGGTCGCGGTCGAAAACACCCGCGGCGGCATCGGCAAGCATTCGATGGTGCTCAATGACGCCACGCCGCATGTCGAGGTCGACCCCGAAACCTATGAGGTCCGCGCCGACGGCGAACTCCTGACCTGCGAGCCGGCTACCGTGCTGCCGATGGCGCAACGCTACTTCCTGTTCTGAACCATAGGCGTTAGAACGACCGATGTAGAACATGCCGCGCCAGGCCTATGGACCCGCAACTCCCCTACGCCCACGACATTTTCCCGCATATCCGCATCGTCCTGGGCATGGTGATCGGCCTCGGCGTCACCCGCCTGCTGTCGGGGGTCGCCCGCATCGTCCAGCATCCCGGCCAATACCGGCTCTATCCCGTGCACCTCGCCTGGGTTGCGTCGGTGCTTTTGATGCTGGTGCATTTCTGGTGGTGGGAGTTCGGTCTGTTCCAGATCGAGAATTGGACCTTCGGCAAATACCTGTTCATCATCTTCTACGCCGTCACGCTGTTTTTGCTTTGCGCGCTGCTGTTTCCGGATTCGATGCTGGACTACACCAGCTATGAGGATTTCTTCTATTCGCGCCGGGCCTGGTTCTTCGGCCTGCTGGCGGCGACCTATCTGCTCGACGTGATCGACACGCTGCTGAAAGGGCCGGAGCATTTCGCCCATTTCGGCGTCGAATATCTGATCCGCACCCCGGTTTTCGTTGCGCTTTGCGTCATTGCGATCCTGATGCGCGACCGCCGTTTCCATATCGCCTTTGTCGCCGGCGCGCTCGTCTATCAGATATCGTTCATCCTGCGGCTCTTCGACACGATCGTCTGAGCCCCATTGGGGCGGCGGATGCGATAGGCTAGGCTTTTTGGGAGAGGCAGTTTTTACATGAAGCTCGATATTCGCACCGACTTCACCAAATTCCCGCGCGCCGTCTCCGCCCTGGCCGCAGGCGAAGCCGGAACCACGACGCCATACGACAGTGCGGTGCTTGCTCATGACGAGCGGCATCTGCGCCGTCGCGCCATCGAAACGGCCCGTAGCGACAAAGTGCTGGTCGACCTGCCCGAACCGGTGACCTTGAACCATGGTGACCGGCTGGTGCTGGAGGATGGCCGCCACATCGAGATCATCGCGGCCGAGGAGCCGCTCTACGATATCCGTGCCGGCGGCCCTGTCCATCTGGCCGAACTTGCCTGGCATATCGGCAACCGTCATCTCGCGGCAAGCATCGAGGCTGACCGAATCCTCATCCTGCGCGACCATGTCATCAAGGCGATGCTGGAAGGGCTGGGCGCCACGGTGAGCGACGTCTCCGAACCGTTCAAGCCGGTGCGCGGCGCCTATTCCGGGCATGGCGGGCACGGCCATGCCCATACCGAGGTGCATGCGCACAGCCATGCCGAAGCGCATTCCCATAGCCATAGCGAATCGCATTCCCACAGCCATTCGCACGACCATGACCATGACTGACCAGCCTTCCAACGTTGCCCAGCCTTCCAATATTGCTTTGTTGCGGCTGATGGCGTGGCTGTCGCCTTCCTTCCCGGTCGGCGGCTTTTCCTACAGCCATGGTCTCGAGCAAGCCGTGCATGCCGGGCTGGTTGCCGACAGCAAAGAGCTCGCCGCGTGGCTGGAAACGCTGGTCGAGATGGGTTCGGGCTGGAATGATGCGGTGCTGTTTGCCGAAAGCTGGCGCAGGGCGCGCGAAACCGGCGATCTCGATGAAATCGTCGCCCTTGCCGAAGCTCTGGCAGGCTCGCGCGAGCGCCATGCCGAGACCATGCTGCAGGGCTCTGCTTTCCTGAAGGCGGCCTTCGCCTGGCCGTGCCAGGTGCTGGATCGCCTGCCGGCCGAATGTGCCTATTGCGTTGCCGTCGGCGCCGTTGCCGGCGATCACGGCATTGCGCTGGGGGACGCCCTGGCGGCCTTTCTGCAGGCCTTCTTCTCCAATCTCGTCCAGGCTGCGATCCGGCTTGGCATCGTTGGCCAGAGTGCCGCGATGACGCTACTGGCCGCCTTCGAACCGCTTGCCCTGGCCACGGCCGACCGCGCTGCCGGCTCGACCCTCGATGATCTCGGCGGCTGCGCTTTCATCTCCGACGTCACGGCGATGAAGCACGAGACCCAGTATTCGCGGCTGTTCCGCTCATGATCGTCCTCGCTTTCGCTCTCACGCTCGTCCTGCTGTTGATCACAGCACTGCATGTCTATTGGGGCATTGGCGGCATCTGGCCAGGCAGGGACGCCGCCTCCTGCGCTCGTGCGGTCATCGGCTTTCGCGGCGTCGACGAGATGCCGGCACCCTTCGCCAGCTTCGCCGTTGCCGCATGCCTGGGCCTGGCGACACTGTGGCCCATGGCGCTCGAAGGTGTGTTTGCCACGCCCTTTCCCAAGGCAGGGCTTGCCGCCACAGCGCTGCTCATCGCACTGGTCTTCCTGGCGCGCGGCATTGCCGGCTTCACGCCGTGGTGGCGCCGGTTGACGCCCGAACAGCCTTTCGCGCGGCTCGATCTGCGTTATTATTCGCCGCTGTGCCTGCTGATCGGGCTTGGCTTTGCCATTCTTGCCCTCACGGAGTTCCCCGCATGATATCACCCAACGGTCCTCTTCGCGTCGGCATCGGCGGTCCGGTCGGCTCGGGCAAGACGACGCTCACCGAAAAGCTTTGCAAGGCGCTGCGTGACGAGTTCTCGATCGCGGTCGTCACCAACGACATCTACACCAAGGAAGACGCCATGATGCTGGCCCGGCTGCAGGCGCTCCCTGAGGATCGCATCATCGGCGTCGAGACCGGCGGCTGCCCGCACACCGCCATTCGCGAGGACGCCTCGATCAATCTGCAGGCGATCGCCGAGATGACCAAAAAATTCCCGGATCTCGACATCGTCTTCATCGAATCGGGCGGCGACAACCTCGCCGCCACCTTCTCGCCGGACCTGGCCGACCTGACGCTTTATGTCATCTCGGTTTGCCAGGGCGAGGAGATCCCGCGCAAGGGCGGGCCGGCAATCACACGGTCGGATTTCCTGGTCATCAACAAGAGCGACCTTGCGCCCTATGTGAACGTCAATCTCGACGTGATGGAAAGCGACGCTGCCCGCATGCGCGGCAAACGGCCGTTCGGCTTCACCGACCTGTCGCGCGGCAAAGGGCTTCAGGAGGTGATAGATTTCATCGTCGAACATGGCGGGCTGAGGGTCGGCACTGCCACCAGCACGGCGGCATAACGGCGCTCGCCTGCACCAAACGAAACCGGTTGCGCGTGTTCCAGCCGCGCGGCATCCTTGCTTCTTTCACGGAGGTTTACGATGAGCATCACGCGCCTGCAGAAGGAAGTGCTGACCAACCTGGCGTTCTATGAGGAGCGCGTCGATCTCGCTTGCGCCTTCCGCTGGACGGCGCGGCTCAACATGCACGAGGCGGTGGCCAATCATTTTTCGCTGGCGGTCAACGACGATGGCTCGCAATTCCTGATGAACCCCAACCAGGTGCATTTCTCGCGCATCAAGGCGAGCGATCTGCTTTTGATCGACGCCAATGATCCCGACACGCTTATCGGCCCGAATGCGCCCGACCCGACGGCGTGGGGCCTGCATGGTGCCATCCATCGCAACGTGCGTCATGCGCGCTGCGTCATGCATGTCCACTCGATCCACGCCACCGTGCTTGCCTCGCTCGCCGACTCGACGCTGCCGCCGGTCGACCAGAACTCGGCGATCTTCTTCAACCGCCATGTCGTCGACGCTCATTATGGCGGGCTGGCCTTCGAGGAAGAGGGCGAGCGCTGCTCCCAGTTGCTTGTCGACCCGAAGGTCAAGGTGATGGTGATGGGCAACCATGGCGTGCTGGTCATCGGCGACAGCGTCGCCGACACCTTCAACCGCATGTTCTATTTCGAGCGCGCCGCCGAAACCTATATCAAGGCGCTGTGGACAGGTCGGCCGCTGCGGGTACTGTCGGATGAGATCGCGGAGAAAGCGGCAAGGGAACAGGAAGACTATCCCGGCCAGGCCGAGCGCCACCTTTCCGAACTGAAGGCGATCCTCGACGAGCAGGAGCCTGCCTACCGGAGTTGAGGGCGGTCCCGCCGGGGCTGGCTTAAAGCCCGAGTTCGGCCCGCAATTCAGCGGCGCTGTTGATGACAATCGCCCCCGGCGGCCCCTCCATGGGCACCTCTGGCCAGAAGATCGTCTTCATCCCAGCTGCCAGCCCCGCCGAGGCGCCGGTCACGCTGTCGTCGACCGCCACGGCCTCGGCGGGATCGACGTCGGCCAACCAGGCGGCGCGCAGGAAAGGTTCGGCATGCGGCTTGCCTTCACGCACGTCGTTGCGGCTGACCGTCTTCATGCCGGGATATACGAGGCCTACGGCGCGCAGATTGGCATCGACGATCAGTCTGTCCGAGTTGGACACCACCGCTTGCGGCACGCCAAGCGCGCGCAGCTCATTGAAAATCTCGATCGCGCCGGTGCGTGGCGTCAGCGTTTCGGCCATCGGCAGGTAGTGATCGTATTTGCGCACAATCCAGTCGTCGAAAGGCAGGTCGAGGCCGAATTCGTCGCGCAGCATTTCGTAGACCGGCCATGCGGCGATGCCGAGCACGCGCTCATGCAGGTCGGCCGGCGGCGCGATGCCGACGCTGTGCAGCGCCGCAATCAGCGCCGCCTCGTGCAGCGGCTCGCTGTCGACCAGCGTGCCGTCCATATCCCAGAAAACCGCTTTCGGCGTCATGCAAGGCTCCATTCTCAAAAAATTCCTTAAAGCGTTTAGCGCACGAGATAAACCGCCGCGTCCCCGCTAATCCATGTCGCGCAAAGTGTGCAGCGGTTTTGCGATGACGACATGCATAAAAAGCAACCTAAAACGTGTCGCATGAGGCCGATCGAACGCAACGCGCTTTAGAACCGGGATTGGTGCAACCTCGACAGCCTTGCTGTTGCAACGAGACTGGGTCGACTTGTCACTTCGCTCCAAACACCAAGTTTCACCACTAGGCAATTGCTCTTACAATAGGCAATTGCGCACAAGTTCATTCCCTGCGAAACTACTGCGCTCCGCCTCTTATGCTCGGCGGGGTTGGGAGGCAGGAACTTGAATTCGCGGCAGGACAGCGGCGGCAACAGGCTGGACGACGCGGCGCGTGCCGGCTGGCTCTATTATGTCGCAGGCAACACCCAGGACCAGATCGCCGCCACGCTTGGCATCTCGCGGCAGACGGCGCAGCGCCTGGTGTCGCTCGCAGTCTCTGAAGGGCTGATCAAGGTGCGCGTCGACCATCCGATCGCCAATTGCCTCGACCTTGCGGCACGGCTGAAGTCGCGCTTTGCGCTCGATCTGGTCGAGGTGGTGCCGAGCGACCCTTCTTCTTCCTCCACCGTCATCGGCGTCGCCGAGGCGGCGGCGGCCGAGATCGAACGGCGGCTGCGGTCGCGGGTGCCGATCGTCATGGCGATCGGCACCGGCCGCACGCTGAAGGCCGCGATCGAGCAACTGCCGCCGATGGAATGCCCGCAGCACAAGGTGGTATCGCTCACCGGCAACATCTCGCCGGACGGCTCGGCGGCCTTCTACAACGTCATCTTCACCATGGCCGACAGGGTCAAGGCGCGTTCGTTTCCGATGCCTTTGCCGGTCATCGCTTCCTCGCCCGAGGAGCGCGAGATGCTGCTCAGCCAGCCGATGATCCAGCCGACGCTGGCGCTTGCGGCCGAGGCCGACGTCACCTTTGTCGGCATCGGCGATCTCGGCCCGAAGGCGCCGCTTTACGAGGACGGCTTCATTTCGGAGGGTGAATTAAAGGCGCTGCAGAAGGCCGGCGGCGTCGCCGAGATCGTCGGCTGGGTATTCGATCGAGACGGCCGCATGATCGAGGGCATCACCAATGATCGGGTGTCGTCGGCACCGCTGCCGTCGCGCGAAAAGTCGCTGGTGATCGCGCTTGCCATGGGCGACCGCAAGCTGCCGGGCATCTTCGCCGCCGTCAACCGGCGGCTGGTCAATGGCCTCATCACCGATGAGCGGACCGCCGCCGCCTTGCTGGCGGGCGCATGATCTCCGAGCCGCTGGCGGTCGGAAACGATCATGGGAAATCGAAACGCCCCTGAAGCCCCGATAAAACGAGCGGCACTACTGGTGCCGGCCGCAAGGATCGTTGCCGTCGAGAAAGCCCATGTCGCGCTGCAGATGCGGCGGCAGCTCCCGGACGTCGAGATAGGCCCGTTTCCGCGCCGCGTGCCTTGCCAATCCCCGCGCCAACTGTGAAAACCAGCCATGGGCTGGAGCAAGAAGCAGCTTTTCCTGTATTGTGGTCATGATCGTCAGCCTTCGCTATCTCTAGGCGTAATTGATCTTCAATACGGAATATCGGTAGGACCGGCCGGTGCCGCCAATCAAACGTCGATCACTGCCCATAAGGAGGGCTTATGCCGGAGCTCAATTCACGACAGCTGGTTTCGCAGCTTCCTCCGCTTCAGGCGATCCGGGTGTTCGAGGCGGTGGCGCGGCATCTCTCGTTCACCAAGGCCGCCCAGGAGCTTGGCATGACGCAGGCGGCGGCAAGCTATCAGATCAAGCTTCTGGAGGAGCGCATCGGCGCGCCCCTATTCTTGCGCCAGCCAAAACAGATCGTGCTGACCGAACCCGGCCAGCGCCTGGCGCCCGCGGTCAGCGAGGCGTTCGCGCTGTTGAGCGGCGCCTATGCCGCCGCGCGCACCGGCGCCGACGGCTTGCTTTGCGTTTCGACGCTGCTGACATTTGCCTCCAACTGGCTGGCGCAGCATCTCGGTTCATTCCAGGTCGCGCATCCGTCGCTGGCGGTGCGCGTCGATACTTCGAACAGGGTTGTCGACTTTGCCAGAGAGGATATCGACATCGCCATCCGCTCCGGCGGCGGCAACTGGCCGGGCGTCGAGACCCATATGCTTTTCAGGGCCGATTTCACGCCGGTCCTTAGTCCAAAGCTCGCGGCAAGCATCGGCGGCGTCAAGGAGCCGGCCGACCTGCTGCGGCTGCCGATCCTCGACCCGGGTGACATCTGGTGGCGGGACTGGTTTGCCTCCGCCGGCCTGCCGGTCGAGGAACTGGCCAAGCGTCCCGGCACCAGCATGGGCGCGCAGGCCTACGAGGCCAATGCCGCGATTGCCGGCCACGGCGTGGCGATCGTTACCAAGGCGCTGTTCAAGACCGAACTTGCCGACGGCCGCCTGATCCAGCCCTTTGATCTGGTCGGTGACGACGGCCACGCCTATTGGCTGGTCTATCCGACGGCACGACGCAACGTGCCGAAAATCCGCGCCTTCCGCGATTGGATCCTGAGCGAGATCGCTTGCCAGTAGGCTGAATCCCAGCAAGCCCGATAGCAAAGCGCCGGGCCCAATCAGCCCGGCCGAATCCTTCGTCAGGCATGCCGCAACCGTCCCAGGCTTGCCGCTGCACGAGACCCGGCGTGCTGCGCTGCAGCAACGAATCCGACTTGACATAATTCATCGCAAGTGAGTAATTGCTCACAGCCAAGGCAAATGCTCATCTTGGTTTATGGGAGGAATTTTGATGAAACTTCGCACGTTCACCCTAGGCCTGTTCTCGGCCAGCGCCCTCGCTTTCGCCGCGCATGCCGAATCCATCACCATCGCCACGGTCAACAATGGCGACATGGTCCGCATGCAGAAGCTGACCGACGACTTTACCGCCAAAAATCCCGACATTCAGCTGCAGTGGGTTACGCTCGAAGAAAACGTTCTGCGCGAGCGCGTCACCACCGACATCGCCACCAAGGGTGGCCAGTACGACGTGATGACCATCGGCACCTATGAAGTGCCGATCTGGGCCAAGCAGAACTGGCTTTTGCCGCTCGACAAGCTCGGCGACGATTACGACGTCAAGGACATCATCCCGGCCATAGCCGGCGGCCTGTCGGTCGACGGCAAGCTCTACGCAGCCCCGTTCTACGGCGAAAGCTCCTTCGTCATGTACCGCAAGGACCTGATGGACAAGGCCGGGCTCAAGATGCCCGATGCACCGACCTGGGACTTCATCAAGCAGGCCGCCGACAAGATGACCGACCGCGCCAACGGCGTGAACGGCGTCTGCCTGCGCGGCAAGGCCGGCTGGGGCGAGAACATGGCCTTCCTGACCGCCATGTCGAACTCATTCGGCGCGCGCTGGTTCGACGAGAACTGGAAGCCGCAATTCGACCAGCCCGAATGGAAGAACACGCTGCAGTTCTATGTCGACCTGATGAAGGCCGACGGCCCCGAGGGCGCGTCGTCCAACGGCTTCAACGAAAACCTTGCGTTGTTCCAGCAGGGCAAATGCGGCATGTGGATCGACGCTACCGTCGCTGCCTCCTTCGTTTCCGACCCGAAGAACTCCACCGTCGCCGACAAGGTCGGCTATGCGCTGGCGCCGGACAATGGCCTCGGCAAGCGCGGCAACTGGCTGTGGGCATGGTCGCTAGCCATCCCCGCCGGCACGCAGAAGGCCGACGCCGCTCAAAAGTTCGTATCCTGGGCAACCAGCAAGCACTATGCCGAGCTCGTCGCCTCGAAGGAAGGCTGGGCCAACGTTCCGCCGGGAACGCGCTCGTCGCTCTATGCCAATCCCGAATACCAGAAGGCAGCACCTTTCGCCAAGATGACGCTGGACTCGATCAACTCCGCCGATCCGACGCACCCAACCGTCAAGCCGGTGCCTTATGTCGGCGTCCAGTTCGTCGCCATTCCTGAGTTCCAGGGTCTCGGCACCACCGTCGGCCAGCTCTTCTCGGCGGCACTTGCCGGCCAGTCGAGCGTCGACGATGCCTTGAAGCAGGCGCAGGACGCCGCCACCGCGACGATGACCGAGGGCGGTTACATCAAGTAAGCTCCTCCCGGTGCCGGTTGCCAATGGCGACCGGCAACGGCCGCCCGAATCCCAGTTCGGGCGGCCAGCTTTCACACCGCTGAAAAACTTGGCCGACCTCGAAGGGTGACCGTCATGGCTACTCAGCAGACCCGTTCGCTTGCCCGTTTCATGATGGCGCCATCCGTGGTGCTGCTGCTGGTCTGGATGATTGTGCCGCTGGCATTCACGCTGTGGTTTTCCTTCCAGCAATACAACCCGCTCAATCCAATGCGCGACGGCTTCGTCGGGTTTTCGAACTACGCGCTGTTCTATTCCAACCCGGCATTCCTGCAGTCGATCCTCAACACGCTCACCATCGTCGTCAGCGTGCTTTTGATCACGGTGATCGGCGGTATTCTGCTCGCCCTTCTGCTCGATCAGCCGATGTGGGGACAGGGCATCGTCCGCATCCTTGTCATCTCGCCGTTCTTCGTCATGCCACCGGTGGCAGCACTGGTCTGGAAGAACATGATCATGCATCCGCAGTACGGGGTTTTCGCCGATATTGCGCGCTTTTTCGGCGGGCAGCCGATCGATTGGTTCGGGCAGCACCCGCTCCTGGCGATCATCATCATCGTTGCCTGGCAATGGCTGCCGTTTGCTACGCTGATCCTGTTGACCGCGCTTCAGTCGCTCGACGGCGAGCAGAAGGAAGCCGCCGAAATGGACGGCGCCGGCTTCATCAGCCGCTTCATCTATTTGACGCTGCCTCATATGTCGCGCGCCATAACCGTCGTCATCCTGATCCAGACGATCTTCCTGCTGTCGGTCTATGCCGAGATCCTCGTTACCACCAATGGCGGCCCGGGTTACGCCTCCACCAACCTGCCCTTCCTCGTCTATCAGAAGGCATTGCTGGAGTTCAAAATCGGCCAGGCGTCCGCCGGCGGCATCATTGCCGTCATTCTCGCCAACATCGTTGCCTTCTTCGCCATGCGCGCCGTCGGCAAGAACCTGGATAAATAAGGGAGGATAAGATGGCACGTGCGCTGAACCACCCCCACTCCGTCCCGCTGCGCGGGACAGCTCTCCCCCTGCCCGGGGTAGAGGAAAGGCCTGCATCGAAACCGCGCTCTTCCTCTACCCCGTCGATCGGGGGGAGAGGTGG
The DNA here is from genome assembly GCF_040320845.1 of Mesorhizobium sp. M0601. Lineage (NCBI taxonomy): Bacteria > Pseudomonadati > Pseudomonadota > Alphaproteobacteria > Hyphomicrobiales > Phyllobacteriaceae > Mesorhizobium > Mesorhizobium sp. M0601. Next base: position 194,917 of record NZ_JAMYQK010000005.1, on the reverse strand, counting down.
TTTGCGCAGCAAACCGGAGTGGGGGTCGACCCTTCCGCCAACATCGCCGATAGGGAGGACCTGACCATGGCACGTGCAGTCACCACCCAGCACAAGACGATTGCTACCGCGGCCGCCTGGATCGTCGCGCTGCTGATCTTCTTCCCGATCCTCTATACGATCATCACCTCGTTCAAGTCGGAGCAGGAGGCTATCCAGGGCTTCAACCTGTTCCCGTCGGGAACCACGGAGAGCTATTCCGAGGTCCAGGCGCAGAACGGCTATTTCAAATTCTTCCTGAACTCGGTGTTCCTGTCGGTCGGCTCGACCATCCTGGCTCTGCTCGTCGCCATACCGGCGGCATGGTCGATGGCGTTTTCGCCGGGCAAACGCACCAAGGACATCCTGATGTGGATGCTTTCCACCAAGATGATGCCGGCCGTCGCCGTTCTGTTTCCGATCTATCTGATCTTCCGCGATACCGGTCTGCTCGACAGCCGCATCGGCCTGATGGTCATGCTGATGCTGATCAACCTGCCGATCGTGGTCTGGATGCTTTACACCTATTTTCGCGAGATACCGGGCGAGATCCTGGAAGCGGCGCGCATGGACGGCGCATCGCTCTGGAACGAGATAATCTACGTGCTGACGCCGATGGCGGTCCCCGGCATCGCCTCGACCATGCTGCTCAACATCATTCTCGCCTGGAACGAGGCGTTCTGGACGATCCGGCTGACCACCACCGAGGCCGCGCCGCTCACCGCTTTCATCAGCTCCTTCTCCAGCCCGCAGGGGCTGTTCTGGGCCAAGCTTTCGGCCGCCTCGACGCTGGCGATCGCGCCGATCCTGATCATGGGCTGGTTCAGCCAGAAGCAGTTGGTTCGAGGCCTGACATTCGGCGCGGTAAAGTAGCGGGCATTGCCTGACGCAAAACGAAAAGATAGCCCTTCGGGGGAGGAAACCATGGGAAACATCACGCTCAAGAACGTCTCCAAATCCTTCGGGGCGACGTCCATCATCCCCGGCCTCGATCTGGTCATCGAGGACGGAGAGTTCGTCGTCTTCGTCGGCCCGTCGGGCTGCGGCAAATCCACCCTGTTGCGTCTGATCGCCGGCCTCGAGGATACCAGCGGCGGCACCATCATCATCGATGGTCGCGACGTCACCGGCGAGGCGCCGGCCAAGCGCAAGCTGGCTATGGTGTTCCAGTCCTATGCGCTCTACCCGCACATGACGGTGGCCAAGAACATCGCCTTCCCGCTGAAGATGGCGGGCGAGGACCAGGCGACCATCGACAAGAAGGTGAAGGACGCTGCGCGGATCCTGAACCTCACCAACTACCTCGACCGCCGCCCCGGCCAGCTCTCCGGCGGCCAGCGGCAGCGCGTCGCCATCGGCCGCGCCATCGTGCGCCAGCCGTCGGCCTTCCTGTTCGACGAGCCTTTGTCCAATCTCGACGCGGCGCTGCGCGGCACCATGCGGCTGGAGATCAGCGAGCTGCATCACCAGCTCAAGACCACCATGGTCTACGTCACCCACGACCAGATCGAGGCGATGACCATGGCCGACAAGATCGTCGTGCTCAATGCCGGCAATATCGAGCAGGTCGGCTCGCCGATGGAGCTCTATAAGACGCCGAAGAATCTGTTCGTCGCCGGCTTCATAGGTTCGCCGAAGATGAACCTGATCGAAGGCGCGCCGGCCGCCAAATATGGCGCCAAGACAGTCGGCATTCGCCCGGAGCATATGAACATTTCGAAGACGTCAGGCGACTGGAAGGCGACGGTCGGGGTTGCCGAGCATCTCGGCTCCGACACGTTTTTGCACGTCCAGGCGGATGGTGTCGGGCAGCTGACGGTGCGTGCCGACGGCGAGTTGGCCGCCCATCACGGCGACACGATCTACCTGACGCCGGAAAAGGCCAAGCTGCATCGTTTCGGCGCCGACGGGAAGGCGATGCTGCAATGAGGCTCCGGGGTAAATCGGCGCTGATTACCGGATCGGCGCGCGGCATCGGCAGGGCGTTTGCCGAAGCCTACATGCGCGAAGGGGCGACGGTCGCGATTGGCGACATCAATCTCGAAGCCGCCGAGAAGACGGCTTCGGAAATCGGCCGCAATGCCTACGCGGTAAAGCTCGACGTCACCGATCTCGCGTCTATCGATGAGGCCGTCAAGGCGGTCGAAGCCAGGGCCGGCGGCCTCGATATCTTGATCAACAACGCTGCTTTGTTCGACTTGGCGCCGATCGTCGAGATCACCAAGACAAGCTACGACAAATTGTTTTCGGTCAACGTCGCCGGCACGCTGTTTACGTTGCAGGCCGCCGCACGTTCTATGATTGCCCGCGGCAAGGGCGGCAAGATCATCAATATGGCAAGCCAGGCCGGGCGCCGCGGCGAGGCGGTGGTTGCCGTCTACTGCGCCACCAAGGCCGCGGTCATCTCGCTCACCCAGTCGGCAGGGCTCGACCTGATCAAACACCGCATCAATGTCAACGCGATAGCACCGGGCGTCGTCGACGGCGAGCATTGGGACCATGTCGATGCCTTGTTCGCCAAGTTCGAGAACCGGCCGAGGGGCGAGAAGAAGAGGCTGGTCGGCGAAGCCGTGCCTTATGGCCGCATGGGCACGGCGCAAGACCTCACCGGCATGGCGGTGTTCCTGGCCAGCGATGAGGCCGAGTACATCGTCGCCCAGACCTATAATGTCGATGGCGGCCAGTGGATGAGTTGAGGGGGCGAAGGCGCTCTTCCCCTCGTCTCCTCCACGGGGGGAAGAGCCGTCCCGCTAAAGGGTAAAGCAGATGACCGTGAAACTCTCTTCTTCCATCCTCGCCAAGCTGCCGCCCAAGGTCGCCGGCCCGAAATACGATCGCGCCGCGCTCAAGGCCGGCATCGTGCATTTCGGCGTCGGCAATTTCCATCGCTCGCACCAGGCCGTCTATCTCGACGACCTGTTCAATTCGGGTGTCGGCCACGACTGGGCCATTGTCGGCGCCGGCGTCTTCGAAGGCGAGAAGGTCGGCCGCGGCAAGTTGCAGGAGCAGGACTGGCTGACCACCGTGGTCGAGCAGGACAGCGGCCATATGAGCGCGCGCGTCACCGGCGTCATGATCGACTTCCTGGTGCCGGGCGATGCGGCCGCAATCGTCGAGCGGCTTGCCGATCCGGCGATCAAGATCGTCTCCCTGACCATAACCGAGGGCGGCTATTTCATCGATCCGGCATCCGGCGTCTTCAATCCGACACATCCCGACATCGTTGCCGACGCTGAGCCGGGGGCGACGCCGAAGACCGTCTTCGGCCTGGTCCTCGCCGGGCTGCTGCGCCGCCGCGCCGACGGTATCGTGCCCTTCACAATCATGTCCTGCGACAACATCCCCCATAACGGCCACGTCACCTCAGATGGCGTCATCGGCCTTGCGCGGCTGATCGACGAAGGTTTGGCAAACTGGGTGAACGAGAACGTTGCGTTTCCCAATGGCATGGTCGACCGCATCACGCCGGCCACCACCGACCGCGAGCGCGGCATTCTCTCCAGTGAGTTCGGCCTCGACGACAATTGGCCGGTGTTTTGCGAACCGTTCAAGCAATGGGTGCTGGAGGACCGTTTCACCGACGGCCGCCCGCCGCTGGAAAAGGTCGGCGTGCAGTTCGTCAGCGACGTCGCGCCCTATGAGCTGATGAAGATCCGCATCCTCAATGGCGGCCATGCGACCATCGCCTATCCGGCCGGGCTGATGGACATCCATTTCGTCCATGAGGCGATGCAGGAGCCGCTGGTACGCGGCTTCCTCGACAAGCTCGAGCATGACGAAATCATCCCGACCGTGCCGCCGGTTCCGGACACCGACCTCGAAGATTACTACCAGCTCATCGAGCACCGCTTCTCCAATCCGAAGATCGGCGACACCATACGCCGGCTTTGCCTCGACGGCTCCAACCGCCAGCCGAAATTCATCATCCCGACCATCACCGACCGGCTGAAGGCTGGCAAAAGTGTCACCGGCCTTGCGCTGGAATCGGCGCTCTGGTGTCGCTACTGCTTCGGCACGACGGATTCCGGTGCCGTCACCGAGCCCAACGACCCGAACTGGGGCCGGTTGCAGGCGACGGCCAAGGCGGCCAGGGACATGCCTGCCGCCTGGCTTGCCATGGAGGACATCTATGGCGATGTCGGCCGCTCGCCGCCGTTCGCTGAAGCCTTCGGCCAAGCGCTGAGACTGCTGTGGGCGGACGGCGCGCGCGCGACACTGACGCGCTATCTCGCCGGCGACTTCTGAAGCCGATCCAGCGCGATGACGCCTGAACTGGTCATTTTCGACTGTGACGGCGTGCTGGTGGACAGTGAGATGCTGTCCGTCTCGGCATTGCTGGAGATGATCGCGCTTGCCGGCGGCAACGTCAGCGAGGACATTGCCTACGAGCACTTCCTCGGCAAGAGCATGAAGAGCGTCCGCGAAATCCTCGCAAGCGACTTCGGGCTCGATCTCACCGACCAGCATCTGACCGAGATGCGCTCCGAACTGATGCGCAGATTCCGCGAGGAGCTGAAACCGATGCCAGGTATCGCACAGGTCCTGCCAAGGCTCGGCGTACCGTGCTGCGTCGCCTCCTCCGGCACCCTGGAACGCATCCGCTATGCGCTCGACGTCACCGGGTTGCTTGGGCTGCTGGAGCCGCATTTGTTCAGCGCCGCCATGGTGGCGCGGGGCAAACCGGCGCCCGATCTCTTTCTCCATGCAGCAGATAAAATGAGAGCGGCCCCGCGAAACTGCCTCGTCGTCGAGGACAGCCCGGCCGGCATCGAAGCGGCGCGGGCGGCCGGCATGCGCGTCCTTGCCTTCACCGGCGGCTCGCACACCGGCAACCCGGCATTGAAAGCGCGGCTTGCGTCGAGTGAGCCGGACTTTATATTCGCTGACATGCTGCAATTGCCCGATCTGATTGCAGGCCTGGGAGCGAGAGCAAGAACACCTTGACGAACAGTTTCGTTTGCGCGGTCGATGTCGGCACCGGAAGCGCCCGTGCCGGCATTCTCGACACCGGTGGCGCCTTGCTCGGCCGCGCCGAGCACCCGATCGCCATGCAACAGCCGAAGGCCGACCATGCCGAGCACGATTCGCAGGATATATGGTCGGCGGTGTGCATGGCCGTCCGCGCTGCCCGCGAAAAGGCGGGCGTGCGGGCCGAGGATATCGTCGGCATCTCCTTTGATGCCACCTGCTCGCTGGTGGTGCGAGACCGGCATGGCGGCCAGCTCAGCGTGTCCGTCACTGGTGAAAGGCGCTGGGACACCATTGTCTGGCTCGACCATCGCGCAATTGCCGAGGCCGACGAATGCACTGAAAGCGGCCACGCTGTGCTCGACTATATCGGCGGCGTCATGTCGCCGGAAATGGAGACGCCGAAGCTGATGTGGCTGAAGCGCAACCTGCCCGGAATATGGAACGAAGCCGGCTATCTATTCGACCTCACCGACTTCCTCACCTGGAAGGCAAGCGGCTCGCTCTCCCGTTCACAATGCACGCTGACCGCCAAATGGACCTATCTAGCCCATGAAGCGACCGGCTGGCGGCGCGACTTCTTCGAAGCCGTCGGGCTCGGCGATATCTTTGAGCACGGCAACCTGCCGGAAAAGGCAAGCCCGGTCGGTGCCGATATCGGCCCGCTCGGCGCGCAAGCCGCGACGGAGCTTGGCCTCACCGAAAAATGCCGGGTCGGCGCCGGCGTCATCGATGCCTATGCCGGCGCACTTGGCGTGCTCGGCGGTTTCGCCGGTGACGCGACGAACATCGGCCGCCATCTGGCCCTGATTGCCGGTACGTCGAGTTGCGTCATGGCGATGTCGCCCGATCCGCAGCCTTTCGCCGGTGTCTGGGGCCCATATTATGGCGCAGCCCTTCCCGGCCTGTGGCTGTCGGAAGGTGGCCAGTCGGCCACCGGCGCGCTGCTCGACCACATCATCCGCTGGCATGGCGCCGGCGGCGAGCCGGATGCCGCCATGCATGCCAGGATTGCCCACCGCGTCGCCGAGCTGCGCGCCGCCGAGGGCGACAACCTCGCCGCAAGGCTGCACGTACTGCCCGATTTTCACGGCAACCGCTCGCCGCTCGCCGACCCGCATGCCGTCGGCGTCATCAGCGGGCTGACGCTGGATGCCTCCTTCGACAGTCTGTGCAAACTCTACTGGCGCACCGCCGTCAGCATCGCGCTTGGCGTCCGTCATGTGCTGGAAGCGCTGAACGAGAACGGCTATCTCATCGACACGCTGCACGTCACCGGCGGCCACACCAAGAACCCGCTGTTGATGGAGCTCTATGCCGATGCCACCGGCTGCACGGTGGTCGAGCCGCTGGCGGACGAGGCGGTGCTGCTCGGCACCGGCATGATTGCCGCCACCGCGGCCAGGCTTTTTCCCGATTTGAACGCTGCCTGCGTCGCCATGCAACAGGGCGGCAGGACGCGAGAGCCCAATCCGGCTGCCGCCGGCCGGTTCGATCGCGACTACCGCGTGTTTCTCGAAATGCACAGGCAAAGGCAGGCGCTGGACACGATCCGATAAATCGGGATCGGTTGCTATCTCTGGTTCCAGCGCCGGATGACCGGCTCGTCAAGGTCGTGCTCATAACCGAGCACGCTTATGCTGGCGGTATCCAGCACGAAAAACGCGCCGGCTTGCGGCGGCAGGCCGAGCCAGCGTGCGGCCAGCACTCTAAGGAAATGCGAGCTTGAGAAGACCAGGACATTGCTGCCGACCTCGCGCAACCGGCTGACGATCCGGTCCGCCCTCGAGCCGACATCCGTGGCGGACTCGCCGCTCGGGCAGCCGTCGCGAAAAAGACGCCAGCCGGGGCGCTCGGCGAGGATTTGCTTGGTGGTCAATCCCTCATAGGCACCATAATCCCACTCCGCCAGATCGTCCTTCTTCACGCCTGACGAGCCGAAGCCGGCCAGCGCACAGGTGTTGAAGGCGCGCTGCGACGGGCTCGACCACACCGCCGAGACGGAGAGGCCCTTGAGCCGCTCAGCGATCCGCCTTGCCGCTTCCTCGCCGGCCGGCGTCAGCGGTATGTCGGTTCGGCCGGTATGTTTTCCGGACGCACTCCATTCCGTCTCGCCATGCCGAACCAGATAGATTTCGGGAAACGTGCTCATCAGGCTGCCTTTCAAATGGATCTGCCGCGACCATAGCGGCTTCCATAGCCTCTCCAACAGCCTGCATGGAGCTGACTGGCTTAACCCTTCCGCAAGTCAGCCTCTTGCCACCGGTGCCTATTTCATAGACAAACTCGCCGTAATGCGGAATCCGGCCGATCATGGCCGTTTCCGCGCTGAGACGCGGCTTCCGGCTCTTGCCGACGTGCCGCAATCGGATAGGCGGAAAACTAGAATGTCTGCGATCGAAGCCGACGCTCGCGCGCCGGAAAACCTTTGGCGTCGGGAAATCAGGGCGATGCTGGCGCTCGCCTGGCCGATGGTGCTGACCAATCTCGGCCAGACCGCGATGACCGCTACCGACGTCATGATGATGGGACGGCTGGGGCCGGACACGCTGGCCAGTGGTGCGCTTGGTGCCAACCTCTACTTCATGCCGCTCATCTTCGGGCTCGGCCTGATGCTGGCGACCTCGCCGATGATGGCGACCGAGCTCGGCCGCCGTCGGCACTCGGTGCGCGACCTGCGCCGCACCGTGCGCCAGGGTCTGTGGCTGGCGATCCTCATTTGCATTCCGATATGGGCCCTTCTCTGGCACGGCGAGAGCGTGTTGCTGGCCATGGGTCAGGAACCGGCGTTGGCGCACCAGGCCGGCATCTATCTGCGCTGGCTCGAATGGGCGGTGCTGCCCTTTTTCGGCTACATCGTCCTGCGCTCGTTCATTTCGGCGCTGGAGCTGCCGGGCTGGGCACTGATCATCGTTTTCGTTGCCGTCGCCTGCAATGCCTTCTTCAACTGGCTGTTCATGTTCGGCAATCTCGGCATCCCTTCGATGGGCATCGCCGGCTCCGGCCTTGCCACCACTCTGTCCAGCACGCTGATGTTCGCCGGCATGGCGATGGTGGTGATGCTTGAGAAGAAGTTCCGGCGCTATCGTCTGTTCGGACGCTTCTGGCGCGCCGACTGGCCGCGCTTCAAGGGCCTGCTGCGGCTCGGCCTGCCGATCGCCGGCCTGCTGGCGTTCGAGGTGACGATCTTCAACGCGGCCGCCTTTCTCATGGGCCTGATCGATGCGGCTTCGCTTGCCGCCCATGCGATCGCCATCCAGATCGCCTCGATCACCTTCATGGTGCCGCTCGGCCTCAACCAGGCGGTGACGGTGCGCGTCGGACTTGCCCACGGCGCCGGCAATCCGGAAGGTGTCAGCCGGGCTGGCTGGACCGCCTATGTCGTCGGTGTCTCCTTCATGGCGCTGATGGGGCTAGTGATGATCCTGTGGCCGCATCTCTTGATCGGCGCCTTCATCGATCTGGGCAATCCGGCTAATGCCGAGGTGGTGGCGCTTGCCGTCTCGTTCCTCGCCTTTGCTGCGCTGTTCCAGGTTTTTGACGGTGCGCAGGCGGTCGCCAGCGGCATGCTGCGCGGCCTGCACGACACCAAGGTGCCGATGATCTATGCCGCGATCGGCTATTGGGGCATCGGGCTGCCGCTCGGCGTGCTGCTGGCCTTTCGTTTCGGCTTCAACGGCGTCGGCATCTGGATCGGCCTGTCGTCGGGACTGGCGGTGGTTGCGGCACTCCTGCTGGTGCGCTGGCTGCGGCGTGACAGGATCGCGCCGCCGCTGGTATTCGGGCGTTGAATTGCTGGTCGCCCGCTCAGCGGGCCGCCGCCCGCTGCTCGAGCGAACGTGCGTATTGCGTCAGCGGAAAGCACATGACGAAGAAGATCAACGCTACCAGCCCATAGACTTTGAACGGTTCGAAGGTCGCATTGTTGATCGCGTTGGATGTCCTCACCAGCTCCTCGAAACCGATGATCGAGGTCAGCGCGGTCGACTTGATCAGCTGCACCAGGAAGCCGACGGTCGGTGCGCGGGTGATCGAAAACGCCTGCGGCAGGATGATCAGCCGGAGTTCATGCAGATAGTGCAGGCCGAGGCTGGCGCCGGCGTCCCACTGGCCGCGCGGCAGCGCATCGACGCCGCCGCGCCAGATCTCGGCGAGATAGGCGCTGGCGAAGAAGGTCAGGCCAAGCACCGCCGCGGTCCACGGCTCGATGCGCAGGCCCAGCATCGGCAAGCCGAAGAACATCAGGAAGAGCTGCATCAGCAGCGGCGTGCCCTGGAAAAGCGCGATGTAGCCGGAGGCAAACCGGCGCGCCCATTTATTCTTGGCGATCCGGAAGAACAGCACGATCATGCCGACCACGGCCCCGCCGACAAACGCGGCCAGCGACAAGAGCACCGTCCAGCGCGCCGCCAGCAGCAGGTTGCGCAGAATGTCCCAGAAGGTGAATTCGATCATGACACGCCGGCTCCGAGAAGCCGGCGCCCGCCGCCGACCAGCAGCCGGCGCAGCCCAATCGACAGGATGAGATAGACCATCGTCACGACGAAATAGGTCTCGAAAGCCCGGAACGTGCGCGCCTGCAGCATGTCGGCTTCATAGGTCAGCTCGCGAACGGCGATCTGCGATACCACGGCGGATTCCAGCATCATGATGACGATCTGGCTGGTCAGCGCCGGATAGATCACCTTGAGCGCCTGCGGCAGCACGATCTTGATGAAGACCTGGCGCGGCCTGAGCCCAAGCGCCAGTGCCGCTTCCGTCTGCCCGGGCGGCACCGCGTCGAGCCCGGCGCCAACGATCTCGATCGTATAGGCGGCCATGTTGAGCGTCATCGCCAACATGGCTGCCAACACCGGATCGAGCCTGACGCCGATGCTGGGCAGCCCGAAGAAGATGAAGAACAGCTGCACCAGGAACGGCGTGTTGCGGATCACCTCGACATAGACGCCGATCGCCCGCTTGAGCAGCAGCGGACCGTTCCGCCGCCCTGCCGCGCCGAGGATGCTGAGCAACGTTCCCGCCAGCGTGGTCACGGCGATCAACAGGATCGTCGTGGCCGCGCCGCGCGCGATCGCCCCTGTCGCCCCGGCAAGCCAGCCGAAGTCGAGGCTATACGTCACCGGCGATCAATCCTTGAGATTGGCGGGATCGAGCGGTGTCTTCAGCCAGGCCTTCGAGCTTTCGTCCAGTTTGCCGTCGGCCAGCATCTTGGCGACCGCATCGTTGACCGCTTGCTTGAGGCGGTCTTCCTTCTTGTTGAGGCCGATATGCGAGGGCGAGGTAAGAAGCTGGAATTTCTGCTCCGGCTTCAGTTCCTCCTGCCGGGCGAGCACCTGGGCGCCGACATCGTTGCCGACCACCATCAGTTGGGTCTGGCCCGAGATGAACGCCTGGATGACGGAATTATAGTTGTCGAAACGGCGGATGTCGGCCGAGGCGGGTGCCGCCTCGGTCAGCGAGGTGTCCTCCAGCGTGCCGCGATTGACGGCGATCGACTTGTTGGCAAGGTCTTCCTTGCCTTTGACCGAGAGTGCTGCCGGGCCGATGACGGCGATGTAGTAGGGTGCGTAGGCGGCGGCGAAATCGATCACCTGCTCTCGCTCCTTGGAGTAGCCGACGCTCATCAGCAGGTCGACGCGCTTGTCGGTCAGGTACGGAATGCGGTTCTGGCCGGTCACGCTGACCAGATTGAGCTTGACCTTGAGCTGGTCGGCGATGGATTGCGCCACGTCGATGTCGTAGCCCTTGATGCTCATGTCGGCGCTGGCCGAGGAAAAGGGCGGGAAGTCGGAAAAGATGCCGACATTGATGGCGCCGGCCTTGGCTATGTCATCGATCGCGTCGGCATTGGCGGCCTGGATGGTGAAAGCAAGACCCGTCGCGCCGAGCATCAGCACGGCGGCGATGGACGATTTGAGTTTCATGTGAAGTGTCATTGTCATTCCCCTGCTGGAAGCTTGTTTGTTTGAGTGCAACCGCCGGCTCCAGCGCGGCGGTCGCCCTTGGATTCTCTACCATGATCTTCTCCGAAAACCGGTTCCCACTTTCGGGATCATGGTCGAGCGTGTCAGCCCGCCTTGCCGGTGATTGCCGGGCTGAAGACCATCAGGCTGAGGATCTCGAACAGCACCTGCGCGCCGGCGTGCGCCGTGTTGGTGGTCGCGTCGTACTGCGGTGCCACCTCGACCACGTCGCCGCCGACGATGTTGAGTCCCTTCAGGCCGCGCAGCAGCTCGAGCACTTCGCGCGTCGTCAGCCCGCCGACTTCCGGTGTGCCGGTGCCCGGCGCGAAGGCCGGATCGATGCTGTCAATGTCGAAGGAGACATAGGTCGGGCCGTCGCCGACTATCCTGCGCGCCTTCTCGATAATGGCGGGAATGCCGAGGCCGGTCACCTCTTCGGCATGCACGACGGTCATGCCGGACTCATAGGTGAACTCCCACAGATATTCGGCCGAGCCGCGAATGCCGATCTGGATGGTGCGGCTCGGGTCGAGCACGCCGTCCAGCACCGCGTTGCGGAACGGCCCGCCATGGTGGAACTTGGTCATGTCGAACAGGCCGCTGGTATCGCAATGAGCGTCGATATGGATCATGCCCACCGGCGCCTTCTTGCCGACCGCCTTCAGGATCGGGTGGCTGATCGAATGGTCGCCGCCGACAGACAAGGGCAGGACGCCGGCGTCGACGATCTGGTTGGTGCGGCGTTCGATGTCGTCATGGCTGGTCTCCAGCCGGTAGCGGCTCTGGAACGGCACGTCGCCGATGTCGGCGACCTTCAGCTCATGCGTCGGTGCGCATTCCAAAACATGATTGTAGGGGCCGATGCGCTCGATGGCGCGCAACGCCCTTGGCCCGAAACGGGCGCCCGGCCGGTTGGTGACGCCCAGATCCATCGGCACACCGATCATCGCCACCTGCAGATCGCCGAAATCCGGATTGTCGGCGGCGATTTCACGATAGGGCGCCGCGAGGAAGGTCGGGATGCCGGAATAGGGCGCCAGTCGCGTGCCGGTCTTGGAGAAGATCTTGTCGGCGACACGCTGGAATTTCGGGTCGAACATTTCGCCGCCATGGCTCTCGCCGTATTTGCGGCGCAACGCTTCGAGCTTGCCGCGGTCGTAACCCATGTCGGTCCTCCATGGCTGGTGCGGCGCGCGGGCGGCGGCCTCGATAGCCGCAGCCGCCGGCTGCCTGCAGATTTCACGTCTTGATGCAATGCCTGGGCAAAGTGTCCCGTAGCTGCATTGAAAAATCAATTGATATTGTTAGCGTGTTATCTGTGAGAAAATCTCACAGAGCCTAGGGTCCAAATGGCCAAGCGTTTGCCACCGCTCAACCCGCTGCGCGCCTTCGAGGCGACGGCGCGCCACGCCTCGCTGAGCAAGGCGGCGGCTGAGCTCAACGTCACCCACGGCGCCATCAGCCATCAGATCAAGGCGCTCGAGCAATCGTTGGGTGTCAAGCTGTTCGAGCGTGCCGGTCAGCGGGTGAAGCTGACGCCGCACGGCGCCGAGTTGCTGCCGGCGGTGTCGACCGCCTTCGACGGCATTGCCGCCGCCACGCAGCGCATGACGAGACCGGCCAGCACCGGCGTTCTCTCTGTATCCTGCGTGCCGGCGCTACTGTTGCTGTGGATGATCCCGCGGCTGGGCAGCTTCACCTCGCAATATCCGGATATCAGGCTGACGCTGATCCCATCCAATGATGCCAAGGACGTCCGCGCACCGCACATCGATGTCTGCGTGCACTATGGTGACGGCAGCTGGACCGACTGCTGGATGCGCAAATGGTCGGGCCTCGAACTGTTCCCGGTGGTCAGCCCGACGCTGATCAACAACCGCCCGATCCGCACCGTCCGCGACCTCGCCGATCACGTCTTCCTGCATGGCGACGACGGCCGCGAATGGCATACCTGGCTGGCCGCCGCCGACGCGCTGGACCTCGAGCGCGGCCGTCGCCATCATCTCGGCGATGCGCGGATGGCGACCGAGGCCGCGGTTCACGGCCATGGCGTGGCGCTCGGCGATACGGTGACGGCAAGCGGACTGCTCGCCAGGGGCCTGCTTGTCGCCCCGTTCAGTCTTTCCGTGCCGGCCGTCGACGATTTCTACGTCGTCTGCCGCAACGAGATGCGGTCGGCGCCGATCGTGCAATTGTTCATCGACTGGCTGTTTGCCGAGAAAGAACAGGCCGACCGCCGCGCTGACGCACCGGTGGCAGGCCGCATCGGCATTCGCCGCAAGCGTCCGGCGCTCAAGGTGGTCGGCGCCAAGACCGCATCCTGAGGCCGAAACTGCCGTAGGCGCCGCTTGCAGCAGGGGCTTCTTTTTGTCGGGCCAGCCCGCAAAGCGGGAGGCGCGTTCAAAAATTCGATGCTAAGAGGCATTTGGAGCAATTCCAGGAAAAGTGCGCAGCGGTTTTCCGTCCGGAATTGCGCTAGACAAAAGCTAGAGCGAGCAACGAAGGCGCATTAAGCGATGGCAAAGACCGATATAGCGCGGCGCGTCTACAATCACACCTGGAAGCTCGACCCGATCGTCCGCAGCTTGCTCGACACCGATTTCTACAAGCTTCTGATGCTGCAGATGATCTGGGGCATGTATCCCAAGGTCGACGCCACCTTCTCGCTGATCAACCGCACCACCTCGGTCCGCCTTGCCGAGGAGATCGATGAGACGGAGCTGCGCGAGCAGCTCGACCATGCCCGCACCTTGCGCTTCTCTAAGAAAGAGATGATCTGGCTCGGCGGCAACACCTTCTATGGCCGCAAGCAGATATTCGAACCGGAATTCCTCGCCTGGCTGGAAAATTTCCGGCTGCCCGAATACGAGCTTTCCAAGCGCGACGGCCAATACGAACTCGCCTTCAGCGGTCCGTGGATGTACACGACGCTGTGGGAGATCCCGGCGCTGGCAATTATCAATGAACTTCGATCTCGCGCGGCCATGCGGGCGTTCGGGCCGTTCGCGCTCGACGTGCTCTATGCCCGCGCCAAGGCCAAGATGTGGGCCAAGACCGAGCGGCTGAAGGCGCTGCCCGGCATCCGCATCTCGGATTTCGGCACCCGCCGCCGTCATTCTTTCCTGTGGCAGCGCTGGTGCGTCGAAGCGTTGAAGGAGGGCATCGGCGAGGCCTTCACTGGCACCTCCAACGTGCTGCTCGCCATGGACAACGATCTCGAGGCGCTCGGCACCAACGCGCATGAGCTGCCGATGGTGTTCGCCGCGCTCACCAATTCGGAAAAGGAATTGAAACGGTCGCCCTACAACGTGCTGCAGGACTGGCAGCGCTACTACGGCGGCAACCTGCTGATCGTACTGCCGGACACCTTCGGCACCGCGGCGTTCCTGCGCGATGCACCGGACTGGGTCGCCGACTGGACCGGCTTCCGCCCCGACAGCGCGCCGCCGATCGAAGGCGGCGAGAAAATCATTTCCTGGTGGCGCGAAAAGGGCAAGGACCCCAAGCAGAAGCTGCTCATCTTCTCGGATGGGCTGGAGGTCGAGACCATCGAGGAAACCTATCGCCATTTCCGCGGCAAGGTGCGCATGTCCTTCGGCTGGGGCACCAACCTGACCAACGATTTCGAGGGCTGCGCGCCGACCGAGACCAACCGGCTAGACGCCATCTCGCTGGTCTGCAAGGTCACCGAAGCCAACGGCAGGCCGGCGGTCAAGCTTTCCGACAATCCGGCCAAGTCGACAGGCGACGAGAAAGAGATCGAGCGCTATTTGCGCATCTTCGGCCAGAAGGACCGCGTGGAGCAGTTGGTGAAGGTGTGAAGTAGGGGAACTCTTGCGTAGTATGAGTTCCTTCGCGCCCCCCTCTGTCCTGCCGGACATCTCCCCCGCGAGGGGGGAGATTGCGCCCTCATTGCTGCTTTCGCCAATTGCTGAAGTTGCAGAAGGAGAGCCGACGGCGGAACCGCCGATCTCCCCGCTTGAGATGTCCGGCAGGACAGAGGGGGGCGCTGTAGAGCGCTGCATTTCGGCAATCAGGCCCTTTCCCGGCCTCGTCGCTTCCTTGGCATTCCCATCCACGCCCGCCTTCGCCCACGCCTCCGACCGCGGCCATGTCCTGCTGCTTCCCACCGGCTACTACGTCGTCGGTGGCGCGCTCGCGGTTGCCGCCAGCTTCCTTGTTCTGGCTCTACTGCCGCCGGACTCCCTCGACCGCTTCTGGCGCAAACGCCTGCCGCTCTTTACCTTCGGCGACGGCGCGCGGACTGCCGTCAGCCTGGTATCCTTTGCCGGCTTTGCAATTCTGATTGCCGCCGGCCTATTCGGCAGCCGCGATCCGCTTTCCAATCCGCTGCCGCTGACCGTGTGGACGCTGCTCTGGGTTGGCCTGGCTCTGTTGCAGGGGCTCGCCGGCGATCTCTGGTCGTGGCTCAACCCCTGGTACGGGCCAGGCCGCGTCGCCTCGCGCCTGTCCGGCAGAACGCAGCCGAATCTGCTCCCCCAACGGCTCGGCTATTGGCCGGCTTTCCTGCTGTTCTTCGCCTTCGCCTGGTTCGAGCTGATCGACCCTGCGCCAGACGATCCGGCGCGGCTGGCCTGGGCCGCCGGCGCCTATTGGCTGCTGACCTTTGCCGCTATGCAGGTCGTCGGATACCGCGACTGGAGCCTGCGCGGTGAGTTCCTGACGGTGTTCTTTTCCATGGTAGCGCACTTCGCCATCATCGAGCGCAACGAAGACGGCCGGCTCAAACTCTGCTGGCCGGGTGCCAAGCTGCTCGGTGGCGCGCCGCTACCGCTCAGCGGCGTCGCTTTCCTGCTGCTTGCGCTGTCGTCTGTGTCCTTCGACGGCCTGTCGAAAACCTTCTTCTGGCTAGGCTGGTTCGGCATCAATCCGCTGGAGTTTCCTGGACGCACCGCTTTGATCGGCATCGGCAGTTTCGGTCTTGTGCTGAGCTTTGCCGTGCTTGCGGCCGTGTTCGCGCTAGCCGTCTTTCTTGGCCAGCACCTTGCCGGCAGCAACCATTCGCTCGGTCACGCCGCCGGGCTTTTGGCCTGGTCGATCGTACCGATCGCGCTCGCCTACCACTTCGCGCATTATCTGACGGCGCTGCTGGTCGACGGCCAATATGCAATTGCCGCTCTCTCCGACCCGTTTGCGTTTGGCTGGAACCTGTTCGGTACCGCAGGCATGTCAATTGAAGCCGGCGTTGTCGCCGGCGCCGGCTCGGCGTGGTGGCTGTGGAACCTCCAGGCCGGCGTCATCATTGGCGGCCACATGCTTGCTGTGCTTGTCGCCCATGGCTTGGCCTGGCGGCTGCACGCCATTCCGGCTCGCGCCGCGCTCAGCCAGTTCCCGCTCACCGTGCTGATGATCGCCTACACCGTCCTCGGCTTATGGCTGCTTGCGACGCCGAGCGCCGGATGAACGAGGTGTGCGATGGCCGTCAATCGAACCTTGGGGAAAGCTCGCTTGCCACGTCAGAGCTTTGGTGATTTAGTTTGTACACATGCAATTTTCGCCCCTCTTAACAAGAGTGGCCTGCCTGCTAC
Organism: Mesorhizobium sp. M0601; assembly: GCF_040320845.1. Lineage (NCBI taxonomy): Bacteria > Pseudomonadati > Pseudomonadota > Alphaproteobacteria > Hyphomicrobiales > Phyllobacteriaceae > Mesorhizobium > Mesorhizobium sp. M0601. The sequence goes on along the minus strand of NZ_JAMYQK010000005.1, from coordinate 178,419 downwards.
AGCCATTGGTCAAAGCTCAAAAACAAGGGGAACTGCCGTGACTGACAAGAATGGGTTTTTCGATCTCTCCAGATCCGCTCTCACCCGCCGCACGGCGCTGAAGGGCCTTGCCGCCGGCGCCGGTCTTGCCGTCGCGCCGGGTTTCGTGCGTTACAGCCAGGCGCAGAGCTCGGCGCCGATCAAGATCGGCTTCCAGTCGCACCGCACCGGCATCGGCGCCGCCTATGGCCGCTGGTACGAGAAGACCACAGCGGCTGCCGTCAAGGCGATCAACGATGCCGGCGGCATCAACGGCCGACCCGTCGAGGTGATCATCGAGGATGACGGCACCGATCCCGGCCGGGGCGCCGAAGTCGTCGGCAAGTTCGCCTCTCAGCACAAGACCGATATCGTCTACGGCACGCTGTTTTCGCATGTCGTCATCGGCTCGGCGCCGGCCGCCGGCGAGGCCAAGATGCCCTATTTCGTTGTCAGCGAAGGCCACCACGTCGCCTCGACCAAATTGAACCGCTACGTCTTCCAGCCCGGCATCACCGATGTGAAGAGCCAGATCCAGTCGATGGCGCCGTGGATTGCCGCCAATGCCGGCAAGAAGGTGACGCAGATATTCCCCGATTTCGCCTTCGGCTACGACCATCGCGACTACTTGCCGCCGGCGCTGAAGGCGCAAGGCGCCGAGGTTATCGCCCAGATCGCGATACCGCCGACGGAATCCTCTTTCACCAAATATCTTCCGCAGATCCCCGCGGAGACCGAGGTGATCTACCACGTCATGGTCGGCCCGGCGGTGCTCACCTTCGTCAAGGAGCTCGGCGAGTTCTACGGCTCCAATCGGCCGCAATTGTTCGGCTTCATCGATTCGCTCGAAGCTACCGACATCAACAGCCCCGGCCTCGAATTCCTCGACGGCAGCCATTTCTGGGAAGGCTCGCCGCGCTACGCGCAGCCCGACGATTCCCCTGCACAGAAGGCCTACCGCGCCGCCGTCGGCATCGACGACAATGGTGCCGCCGTCGGCGATCCCAAGGACGTCTCCACCGCCGCGCACATGTTCGGCTGCTGGGAAACGCTCTACGTCGTCAAGAAGGCGATGGAGGATGCCGGCTATAAGGGCCCGGAAGACCGCGCCAAGCTGGTCGAGGCGACCGAGGCGTTGACCGAGTTCGCCGAGGGGCCGGAGCACCCGCAGGGGCCGAAAACCTTCAACGGCAAGATCCACCAGTGCTTTGGCATCCAGAACATCTCCAAGGTCGAAGGCGGCCGGCTGAATGTCGTCCACAAGACCAAGATCGAGGACGGCCTCTACGAGCCTGAGGGGGATTACACGACGCAGACGCTGTGAGCTTGGCTGCTGCAGCAAGCGTGAGCGCCAAGATACCCCCCTCTGGCCAGAGGGGGGTGCTTCGCGCATCCGCCGGTGCTTAGGCGATGCACTTCGGACCTCACCTGCTCCTCGCCGCCCTCGAAGGCCTCGTCACCTCCGCCGTGCTGGCGCTGACGGCGCTTGGGCTGTCGCTGGTGTTCGGCGTCATGCGCGTCGTCAATGTCGCGCATGGCGAGTTCTTCATGCTGGGCGCGGTGCTTGCCTGGGCGATCTCAACGGCGATATCCGGCCATCCGGCGCTCGGCTTCCTGGCCGCCCTGGTGCTGGCGCCGCTGATCGTCGGCCTGATCGCGCTGCTCGCCGAACGGCTGGTGCTGCGCCGGCTCAACTACAATCCGGAAGCCACCATCGTCGCCACCATCGGCATGCTCTACATCATCCAGCAACTGGCACTGACCTTCTACGGCCCGGAGGCGCGGCCGGTGGAGCCGCCGTTCAGCTACCGCATCCTCCTGCCGTGGTTCGGCTATTCCGGCTACAAGCTGTCGATCATCGCCGCGTCGGCGCTGCTGCTGGTCGCGACCTGGCTGGTGCTGACGCGCACGAAAATCGGCCTCGTCATGCGCGCCACGCAATATGACAGCGAGACGGCGCAGGCCTTCGGCATTCCGGTGACCAGAGTCTATGCCAGTGTTTTCGCGCTCGGCGCCATGCTGGCTGCTGTCGCCGCGGTGCTGATCGTGCCGATCAGCCAGGCCCACTATCTGATGGGACAGGACCCGCTGTTGCTGTCGTTCATCGTCGTCATCATCGGCGGCCTCGGCTCGCTGCGCGGCACGGTCGTCGCCGCGGTGCTGATCGGCCTTTCCGACGGCATCATCTCGGTGTTCTTCTCACCGACGCTGGCCAAGATCATCGCCACCTTGCTCGTCGCCATGGTGCTGGTGTTCCGGCCGCAGGGCCTATTCGGGACGACATCGCGATGAAGGATGCTTCGCCGGCAAAGCCATATGCGCTGCACCTCGGCGTCATCGCCCTGCTTTTCGGGCTTAGCTTCGTCCTGCCGGAATACCATCACGGCCTGCTCGCCCGCATCATGGTGCTGGCGGTCTTCGCCATGGGCTACAATCTGCTGTTCGGCTATGTCGGGCTGCTCAGCCTCGGCCATGCCATGTTCTTTTCAGCCGGGCTCTATGGCGCCGGCCTTGCCGTCATCCATCTCGGCTGGAGCGTACCGGCCGCCTTCGCAGCCGGGCTTGCCTACGGCGCGCTTCTCGCGCTGGTGATCGGGCTGCTGGCGCTGCGCACCTCCGGCGTCGCCTTCATGATCGTCACCATGATGTTCGCTCAGGTATTTTATCTCGTCATTCTTTATTTCGCTGCCTGGACCGGTGGCGACCAGGGCATGGTCGTGCCGCAGCCGATGCGTGTCCTTGTCCTGGGCAGCACGTCACTCGACCTCACCAACCCGACCGTGCGCTATATGAGCGCGCTGGCACTGTTCTCGATCGTGCTGCTCATAAGCCTGGCGATAGTCCGCTCCGGCTACGGTCGCGTGCTGGTCGCCATCCGCGAGAACGAGGAGCGGACCAAGATGCTTGGCTACGACACGTTCTCCAGCAAGCTCGCCGCCGTCGTCATCTCCGGCAGCATCTGCGCGGCTTCCGGCGCGGCCTATGCGCTGCTGTTCGGCTATGTCGGCTCGAGCTTCGCCTCGGTGCAATACTCCATCCTGCCGCTGCTCTGGGGGCTGCTGGGCGGTGCCGCCACCACGCTCGGTCCGCTGATCGGCACGCTGTTCATGTATTATGTCATCGACGTCGCCAGCGGCTACACCTCGGCCTATCTGCTGGTCGTCGGCATAGCGCTCATCCTGCTGGTGCTGTTCTTCCCGAGAGGCATTCTCGGCAGCATCCGCCAGCGCTGGCTCGGGTGGTTGCCATGATGCCGCTGCTCACCACCAAAGGCCTGTCGCGCAGTTTCGGCGGCTTGCGTGCCGTCGACGGCGTCGACTTCGCGCTGATACCGGGCGAGATTCGCGCCATTATCGGCCCCAACGGTGCCGGCAAGACCACCTTCGTCAGCCTGGTCAGCGGCCGCATCCAGTCCTCGTCGGGCATGATCGTCTTCGACGGCGCCGACATCACCAGCCTGCCTGCCTACGCCCGGGTTCGCCTCGGCATCGCCTATACGTTCCAGATCACCAGCGTCTTTGCCAATCTCAGCGCCTACGACAATGTTGCCCTGCCGGTGCAGCGCACGCTGACCGACGGCCGCTCGAAGGGCGCGGTTCACACCGGCGTCATGGCGGCTCTCGAGCGCACCGGCCTTGCCGACCGGGCGCAAATGCCTGCCGGGCAATTGTCCTACGGTCACCAGCGGTTGCTGGAAGTGGCAATGGGACTGGCACTGAAGCCGCGGCTGCTGATCCTCGACGAACCGACGCAAGGGCTTGCCGACAGCGAGATCGACAATTTCATCGAGCTGGTGCGCGAGATCGCCGATAGCGCCACCGTGCTTTTGATCGAGCACAACATGCCGGTGGTCATGCGGCTCGCCGACCGCATCACCGTCTTCAACGCCGGCAGGATCTTGGCTGAAGGCACGCCCGAGCAGATCCGCGCCAATGCCGCGGTGCAGGACGCCTATCTGGGGACGACCCATGGCTGAGGCCCAGTCCAAGGCACTGACGATCTCCGGGGTCGACTGCTTCTATGGCGAGGTCCAGGTGCTCTATGGTCTCGATCTTGTCTTGAACGAGGGCGAAGTGCTCTGCCTGTTCGGCCGCAACGGCGCCGGCAAGACGACGACGCTGAAGGCAATCATGGGCCTGGTGCCGGTAAGCTCCGGGTCGATTCGGCTCGAAGGGCGGGAATTGAGCGGCTTGCCGGCGCACGAGGTGCCCAAGGCCGGCGTCGCCTACGTGCCGCAGGGCCGGCGGCTGTTCGCCGAGATGACGGTGGCGGAAAACATCGAGATCGGCCTGATGGCCCGCAACAAGGGCAAGGCGACGCGCGAGAACGTGCTCGATCTCTTCCCGCTGTTGCGCCAGCGCCTCAGGCAGCGTTCGGGCACGCTATCCGGCGGCGAGCAGCAGATGCTGGCCATGGCCCGCGCCCTGTGTCTGGAACCGCAGGTGCTCCTGCTCGACGAGCCGACCGAAGGGCTGATGCCGTCGATGATCGCCAAGATCCGCGAAACCGTGTCGAAGCTGCGTGCGCTTGGCGTGTCGACAATTCTTGTCGAGCAGCGCGTCGATGCCGTGCTGTCGGTCGCAGACCGCGTTTGTTTCATCGAAAACGGCCGCAACCGCGAGACGGTCGATGTCGAGGAACTGCGTTCCGATCCCTCCGCGGTCCGTCGCTATGTCGGCGTCGGATGATCAGGCAAAGAACAGCAAGCCGGCAAGCAGGAATGTCGGGATCAGCACCGCGCCCGACCATGCCATATAGCCAAAGAAGCTCGGCATCTTGATGCCGCGATGCCTGGCAATGGCATAGACCATGAAATTCGGCGCATTGCCGACATAGGTGTTGGCGCCCATGAACACCGCGCCTGCCGAGATCGCCGCCAGCGTCGAGGCGAGCTCGGTCATCAGATGCTGCGCATCGCCGCCAGCCAGCTCGAAGAACACCAGATACGTCGGCGCATTGTCGAGGAAGGACGACAGCGCTCCGGTCAGCCAGAAATAGGCAAGGTTGTCCGGCGCGCCGGTCGGCGAACTGACCAGCAGTACCAACGGCGCCAGCGCGCCATCGAGCCCGGCCCGCAATATGGCGACGACCGGCACGATGCAGATGAAGATGCTGGCGAACAGCTTCGCCACCTCGGCAATCGGCCCCCAGTTGAAGGCGTTTGCGCCGCGAAACTCCTTCGGCGAGACGACAAGCGAAGTGAAGGCCAGTATCAGGATGGCGGCGTCCCGCACCAGATTCTGCAGCTCGAGGCTGACACCCTGAAATGAGAAACTCACTCCCGGCTTCCAGGCAGCGGAAATCAGGATCGCGGCGATTACGCCGGCCAGCAGCGGGATGTTGGCCAGGCCGCGAATGCGCACCTTGCTGTCGGGCGTCGGATCCTTGATCTTCGGCGCGCCTTCCTCCCGGCGATGCATGATGATGTCGATCGCCAGGAAAACAGCCAGCACCACGCCGGCGACGAACAGCGTCTCGGGCAGCAGGTGAACTGTCGTCCAGAAGAAATCGACGCCGCGCAGAAAGCCGACGAACAGCGGCGGATCGCCCAGCGGCGTTAGCGACCCGCCGATGTTGGACACCAGGAAGATGAAAAAGATGACGACATGGGCGTTGAAGCGCCGGTTGTCGTTGGCGCGGATGAGCGGCCGGATCAGGATCATCGAGGCGCCGGTTGTGCCAATGATCGAGGCAAGCAGCGCCCCTCCCAGCAACAGCCCGGCATTGACCAGCGGCGTGCCGTGTATGTTGCCGGCAACGAAGATACCGCCCGAAATGGTGAACAGCGCAAACAGCAGGATGATGAACGACATGTATTCGGTGAGCAGCGCATGCAGCACTGCCTGCGTGGCGGACGGGATGCCGAAGGCGATGGCCAGCGGCCCGATCACCAACGCTGCCCAGAAGGCAGCGATCTTGCCGTAATGGTGCTCCCAAGCATGATGGAACAGCAGCGGGCCGGTCGCGATGCAAAGCAATAGCCCGGCAAACGGCAGCACCCACCAAAGCGACATGGCGGCGCCCGGCAATTCGTGCGCTTCGGCCGCGAGAACCGCATTCGGAGAAAAGATTGCTGCAATAAGTGCAGCACTTGCCGTCAACGCCGCAAACCGCATGAAGCCCCTCACAAGTCTGTCAGGTTCGGCTGGATGACGTTCAAATCAGTGTCACGCCGGCATCGCGCATCCGGCCCAGCATCCTCTCCACGGAGCCGTTGAGATCGATGCCGCGGCAGGCGTCGAGCCGCACGGACGTCTCAAAACCGAGCTTGACCGCGTCGAGCGCCGAAAAGGCGACGCAGAAATCCGTCGCCAGGCCGACCAGGGTCAGCGTCTCGATGTTCCGATCCCGGAGATAGCCGGCAAGGCCGGTCGGCGTCGTCCGGTCGTTCTCGAAGAATGCGGAATAGCTGTCGATCGCAGGACGGAACCCCTTGCGGATCACCAACTCGGCCTTGCTCCAGGCGAGGCCCGAATGGAAATCCGATCCCAGGCTGCCGTGGATGCAGTGATCCGGCCACAGCGTCTGGTGGCCATAAGGCACGTCGATCGTTTCGAACGGGTGCTTGCCGGGGTGGCTGGAGGCAAAGCTCGAATGGCCGGCAGGGTGCCAGTCCTGCGTCAGCAGGACGTGCTCGGTCCGCCGGATTAGGTCATTGACCAACGGCACGATTTCGTCGCCACCGGCCACTTCAAGGGCGCCACCCGGGCAGAAATCGTTCTGCAGGTCGATAACGACAAGCGCTTCGTCGGCCATGGAGCCTCCTTATTTTCTTGGTCTTGAGCTTAGGCTCCAATGAAAACGCGACCGGACGCAGAAACTTGACCAGATGGCCGGCTGCGTCAACCTCTCATGGCATAACAAATGCGTTCCGGGTGCACCGGGGCCAACAGCCGTGCAAACTCTGGCTTTGACAATTCCTGCCGGCTTGATATCATTTGCATACGAATGAATTTCCTGCCTTGAATGCTCGGGAAAATCTTTCGGCAGGATCCCCTCTCGGGAAGCCCATTCTGGGAAGGCAAAGCGTGATCCGTTACGCAAAACCCACCACGGTCGACGACGCCCTCGCTTTGCTGGGCGAAGGGCAATGGCGCATCCTCGCCGGCGGCACCGACTTCTATCCGGCACAGGGCAGCAAGCCTTTCCGCGACAATGTCCTCGATATCAATGGCCTGGTGGCATTGCGCGGCATTGCCGAAGCCGAAAACCATTGGCTCGTCGGCGCGCGCACCACCTGGACCGATCTCGTCCGCCATCCTCTTCCGGCGGCTTTCGACGCGCTGAAGCAGGCGGCGCGGGAAGTCGGCTCGGTGCAGATCCAGAACGTTGCCTCGATTGCCGGCAATCTCTGCAACGCCTCGCCGGCCGCCGACGGCGTGCCGGCGCTGCTGGTGCTCGATGCCGAAGTCGAACTGCGTTCCGCTGTGGCGACCCGGCATCTGCCCCTTGCAGAATTCATCCTCGGCAACCGTCGCACCGCACTGCAGCCCGGCGAAATGGTCACGGCAATCCGCATTCCCAAACCCGCGACCGCCGGCAGCTCCGCCTTCGTGAAACTCGGCGCGCGGCGTTATCTCGTCATCTCCATCGCCATGGCCGCCGCACGCCTGGCCGTCGAAGATGGTATGGTCAGGAACGCGGCCGTCGCCGTCGGTTCCTGCTCGGTTGTCGCCAGGCGCCTGGCGGGTGTCGAGGCGGCGCTACGCGGCCGGCCCGTCGGCCACGCGCTGGCCACTGCGATCCAATCCGCACCGATGGACGAGCTGTCGCCGATCGGCGACGTGCGCGGCAGCGCCGAATATCGGCTGGACGCTGCGCGCGAGATCGTCGCCCGCGCCGTGCTTGGTGCGATGGGCGCTGTTCCCGACGAAAGGGCGGCGGCCTGATGGGCATGGAGCGCGCCGACATCGCCTTCGAAGTCAACGGCGCCGCCGTCAGCGTTTGTGTGCCGCCGGTGCGGCGGCTGTCCGCGGTGCTGCGCGACGAGTTGCGGCTGACCGGCACCAAGATCGGCTGTGATGCCGGCGATTGCGGCGCCTGCACGGTGCTGGTCGACGGCGAGCCGGTCTGCGCCTGCTTGATGCCCGCGGCTTCCGCCTCCGGCACCGTGGTGACGACAGTCGAAGGCCTCGCCAATGGCCGGTTGTCGGCGCTGCAGGCTTCGTTCCTCAGCCATGGCGCAGCGCAATGCGGCGCCTGCACGCCCGGCCTGCTGGTCGCGGCAACGGCACTCCTGGACAGGACGCCTTGCCCGAGCGAGGCCGAAACGCAGGATGCACTGGGCGGCGTGCTCTGCCGCTGTACCGGCTACCGCAAGATCGTCGCCGCGGTGATGGATGCTTGGCGCCACGCCGACGGCCCCGATCAGCGCATGCCATCCTCTGGCCATGCCGTCGGCTCCTCGCCGATCCGCCTCGATGGCCTACCGAAAGTCACTGGCGGCGAAAAATTCGGCGGCGATTCCTTCCCCGCCGATGCGCTGTCGGTGCTGGTGGTCCGCTCACCGCACTATCATGCCGCCTTCAGCTTCGGCGATCTCGGCAGCTGGGTGAAATCCCGTCCCGGCATTGCCGGCGTCTTCACCGCCGCCGACATTCCGGGAAAGAATTGTTTCGGCGTCATCGCGCCCTTCGCCGACCAGCCGGCGCTGGCCGAAGGGGTTTCGCGCTTTCGCGGTGAGGCGGTGGCGCTGGTTGCCGGCGAACGCGAGGCTATCCTCGATCTCGACCTTGCCGATTTTCCTGTCAGTTGGACAGAGTTGCCGCATTTTCTGGAAACTGGCGAAGCGCAGGCCGGCGGTGCGCAACTGGTCCATGAAAACCGGCCCTCGAACCTGCTCACCTCCGGCTTCGTCGAGCGTGGCGACCCGGAAGCCGCGCTTGCCGGTGCGGCTTTCGTCGTTTCCGGCGCCATCGACACCTCCTATGTCGAGCACGCCTATATCGAACCGGAAGCCGGCTATGCCTTCATGGACGGCGACACGCTGGTCGTCGTCGCCTGCACGCAGGCGCCCTACATGGACCGCGACGACACGGCAAAAGTGCTCGGCCTTGCCCCGGAAAAGGTGCGCATCGTGCCGACCGCCACCGGCGGCGGCTTCGGCTCCAAACTCGACGTCTCGCTGCAACCGCTCATCGGCCTCGTCGCCATGAAAACCGGCCGGCCGGCGGCGCTCGCCTACAGCCGCACCGAATCGATGATCTCGACCACCAAGCGCCATCCGGCTCTGATGAGAGCGAGCATCGGCGCCGATGCCGACGGCCGCGTCACCGGCATGGTCTTCGCCGGCGATTTCAACACCGGCGCCTATGCCAGCTGGGGGCCGACGGTCGCCAACCGCGTGCCGGTGCACGCCTCCGGCCCCTATGCGACGCCGAACTATCGTGCCGAAGGCCGCGCCATCCACACCAATGGCCCGATTGCCGGCGCCTTTCGCGGTTTCGGCGTGCCGCAGGCGACGATCATGCAGGAGACCCTCTATGACGACCTGGCCGACAAGCTCGGCATGGATCGGCTCGACTTTCGCCTGAAGAACTGCCTTCGGAACGGATCCGAAACAGTCACCGGGCAGCGGCTCGAGTCGGGCGTCGGCATCGCCGACTGCCTCGAGCCCCTCCGTTCACATTGGCAGCGTGCCGTTCGCGATGCCGAAGCGTTCAATGCCGGTAGCAGCATCAAAAAACGCGGCGTCGGCATCGCTTCTTGCTGGTACGGCTGCGGCAACACCTCGCTGCCCAATCCGTCGACCATCAAGGTCGGCATCTCGGCATCGGGCGCAGTCGTCCTGCATCAGGGTGCGGTCGATATCGGGCAAGGCTCGAACACCGTCATCGCGCAGATCTGCGCCGATGCGTTGGGTCTTCCGCTTGAAAAATTCATGCTGAAAGGCGCCGACACGGCGATCACCCCCGACGCCGGCAAGACCTCGGCCTCGCGCCAGACCTTCGTCACCGGCAAGGCCGCCGAAAAGGCCGGCCGCGCCTTGCGCGAGGAGATCTTGCGTTTCGCCAATGTCTCGGAAAAGGCGGCGATTGCGCTGGACGGCACAAGCCTGAGCATCAGGGAAGGCGAAGCGACCCGCCGCGTCGATCTTTCCTCGCTGAAGGCAGACCCCGAAGGCTTTGTCTTTCGCGCCGAGGAAAGCTACGACCCGCCGACGCTGCCGCTCGATGCCAAGGGCCAGGGCAAGCCTTATGCCGTCTATGGCTATGGCGCGCAGATCGCCGAACTGGAGGTCGACCTCAGGCTCGGCACCGTGAAGCTTATAAAAATCACCGCCGCTCACGATGTCGGCAAGGCCATCAACCCTTTACTGGCAGAGGGCCAGATCGAGGGTGGCATCGCCCAGGGCATCGGCATGGCGCTGATGGAGGAATTCATCCCCGGCCGCACCGAAAACCTGCACGACTATCTGATCCCGACGATCGGCGACGTGCCACCGATCGAGACCATCCTGATAGAAGTTCCGGATCCGGAAGGACCCTTCGGCGCCAAGGGTTTGGGCGAGCATGTGCTGATCCCGACGGCGCCGGCGATCCTCAACGCCATCCGCCACGCCACCGGTGTGCTGGTCACCAAAATTCCGGCGACGCCGACCCGCATCCGCGCCGCCATCCTCGACAAGGAGGCGCGCCGATGAGCGAGCTTGCCGAACGCTTCGAGACCCACGATCCCGGCGAGAAGCTGGTGGCCGAGAAGATCCGCTGCGATGCCTGTCCAGTCATGTGCTACATCGCCGATGGCCGCACCGGCGCCTGCGATCGCTACGGCAATGTTGGCGGCAGGATCGTGCGGATGGATCCACTGACCATCCTCGACCACGCGGCCGAGACCGGCGCCGCAATCGTACCCTTTGCCGAAGAAGGCGAGGCATGGGACGGCGAACTGGTCAACACCGGCCGCCGCTTCGTCACCGCCATCGGCGCCGGCACCACCTATCCCGATTACAAGCCGGCGCCCTTCATCGTCAGCCAGGAGGTCGAGGGCGTCGATCTGGTCACCGTCGTCACCGAGGGCATCTTCTCCTATTGCGGCGTCAAGGTGAAGATCGACACCGACCGTCATATCGGCCCCGAAACGGCTACGGTCCGTGCTCAAGGCGAGGCGATCGGCCATGTCACGACCGGCGAATACGGCTCGCAGATGCTGTCGCTGGGCGGCGTACATCATCTGACCGGCGGCTCGAAGGCTGAAGGGCGCGCCACCTGCGACGCCATGCTCGCCCTGTGCAACCGCAAACCGGTTGAACTCGTCATCGACGGCGGCGCCACCGTCATCGTCGAAGCCGGCAAGCCGCCGGTCATCGACGGCAAGCTTGAGCAGCGCATGCGCGTCGGCTGCGGTTCGGCTACCATAGGCATGTTCGCGACCCAATGGCGCGGCCTTGTCGACGAGGTGGTGGTGGTCGATGACCACATCACCGGCGTCGTCTCCGAGCATCAGGCCGGCAAGGTGCTTGGCTGGCAGGATACCGGCATCAAGATCATCGGCCGCCGTTCGACGCCGGGCCGTTATTTCAAGGTGTCGGAGCCCGGGCTCGGCTGGGGCGGCACCAGCATTTCCGACCCGCTGTCGATCCTTGGTGAATGGAACGCCAAAAAGGGTGCGCGCCCCGGCATGTCGCTGCTGATGGTCTCGACCACCGGTGAGCAATTCGCCTATTACGAGCTCGACGACGAATTGAAGCCGGTCCAGAAACCGTTCCCGGAGCGGCTGCGGAAGTCGGTCGAACTGATCGAGGACAATTGCGAGCCGGCGCTCTGCACCGTGCTTTTCGTCGGCGGCGCCGGCGGCTCGCTGCGCGCCGGCGTCACCGAGAACCCGGTCAATCTGACCCGCTCGGTGCAGGGCTTGACGACCTACGTGACGGTCGGCGGCGCGCCGGTCTATGTCTGGCCGGGCGGCGGCATCACGCTGATGGTCGACGTCACCCGCGTCCCGGAAGGCGCCTTCGGCTATGTGCCGACGCCGGCGCTGGTGGCGCCGATCGAGTTCACCATGCGCCGCGACGATTATGTCAGACTTGGCGGCTACGAAGCCGAAATCCGCAGCGTCGACGATATCCTGGCCAAGGGCGGCGAATATCTCAATCCGCGCCGCGGCACGGCCGCACCCCGTGACAATCCCTGGCCGCCGCTGGCGCAGTTGCGTCGCGCGACCGCAAACGGGGCCGGGCGATGAACGGCCCGCAGGCGCATTGGCTCGAGGACGGCCGGAGGCTTCACCTCAATCATGGGCCGATCGACCTGATCGTCGAGGCATTCGGCGAGGCGAGTGAATGCAGCGCCGCACATCGCCAGGCAGTGGCGCGCTTCCAGACAATCCTGCCCGAACTGGTCGAAGAGTTGCCCGAACTGCGGCGCCCGGCCGCCTCGCGGCCACGTGCTTTCGCTGGCCCGACGGCGCGCCGCATGGAAGCGGCGGTCGTTCCGCTAGCGAAACAATTCATCACACCGATGGCGGCTGTCGCCGGCTCGGTAGCCGACGAAGTGCTTGGCGCGCTGCTTGCCGGCCGCCGGCTCGAGCGCGCCTATGTCAACAATGGCGGCGACAGCGCGATCTATCTCGGCCACGGCCAGTCGATGACGCTTGTCATTGCCGGGACAGGTCATGGGTTGGCAGATCGTCTCACGATCCGCCCCGAAGACGGGATCCGCGGTGTCGCGACAAGCGGCTGGCGCGGCCGCTCCTTTTCGCTGGGCATCGCCGACGCGGTCACGGTGCTGGCGCGAACGGGTGCTGAAGCCGATGCCGCCGCGACCTTGATCGCCAACGCCGTCGATCTGCCCGGTCATCCGGCCGTCAGGCGCGTGCGGGCGCGCGATCTCGCACCTGACAGCGACCTCGGCGACCGTTTGGTGACGCAGGGCGTGGGGCTGCTTTCCGCCGCTGAAATCGATATTGCACTGGAAGGCGGATTTGCCGTTGCCGAGGAGTTTCGGCGGCGCGGCCTGATTGCCGCCGCGGCGCTTTTCCTCGGCGGTCAGGCGCGCATCGCAGGTCCGATGGCGCTCGCCAATAAAGTTTTAGAGAGGGAAATTGCTCATGCCTGAGTTTCCGATCCGCAAGATCGCCGTGCTGACCGAAGAGATTTTTCACGAAGGCGGGCCGGTGGCGAAGGTGCCGCGGCGCCGCGCGGCGGCCATGGCTGTGGTCAAGAACCCGTTCGCCGGCCGTTACGTCGAGGAACTGCAGAGCGCCATGGAGGATTTGAAGCCGCTCGGGCTGCTGCTCTCCGACAGGCTTATTGCCGCATTGGGCGGCGACGTCAAACAGATCGACGGTTACGGCAAGGGCGCCATCGTCGGCATGGCGGGCGAGCTGGAGCATGGCGCGCTGTGGCATGTGCCGGGCGGCTATGCCATGCGCGAACGGCTCGGCGACGCCAAGGCGATCGTGCCCTCGGCGAAGAAGGTCGGCGGCTTCGGGGCGCGGCTCGATGTGCCGCTCGGCCACATCAACGCCGCCTATGTGCGCAGCCATTTCGATGCCATGGAAATCGGCATCAGCGATGGCCCCCGTCCCGACGAGATCCTGTTTTGCCTCGCCATGACCTGCGGCCCGCGCGTGCACGACCGCATGGGTGGGCTGGCGGCCAAGGACATTAAGGCATGGGATGGGCTGCGGTGAGCGCCGAGGACAATCTGCTCAAGCTGGTCGAGGCCGAGGAGCCTGACGAAAACGACTATCGCTTGCAGGAGCAGGTCGGCTTCATCCTGCGCAAGGCGCATCAGCGCCATGTCTCGATCTTCGCCGCACACATCGCCGATCTGACGCCGCCGCAATTTGCCGCTTTGGCCAAATTGCGCGACGTCGGCGAGACCTCGCAGAACCAGCTTGGCAGCCTGATCGCCATGGATGCGGCGACCGTGAAGGGCGTCATCGACCGGCTGAAAGCGCGTGGCTTTGTCGAACTTAGCAAACACGAAGTCGACAAACGGCGCCTGCAGGTCAATCTGACCGCCGAGGGGCGCGACGCGATCGAGCGGCTGATTCCGCTTGCCCGTGAGATTACGCAGGAAACGCTGGCGCCGCTTTCCGCCAAGGAAGCGGCCATTTTCATGAAGCTGCTGGCCAAGCTGGCTTAATCTGCTGCCTGCCGGCGTTTGGTTGTTGTTCCTGCCGGGCGCTGAACGCCCGGCAGGAAAGCCTCGTCTCAGAGGCCGTTGTCCTTCAGGATCTGGGCGGCATTTTCCTTGGTGATCTTCTGCGTCGGCAGGGTGATAGTCTTTTCCACCTTCTCCCCGTTCAGGAACTTGATCGCCTGCCGCAGCCCTTCGGCGCCCGGCGTCACATAAGTGAACGTCGCCGTCAGCTCGCCATTGGCGACCAGCTGCACGCCTTCATTGGGCAGGCCGTCGATGCCGATGAACTTGATGTCCTTCTCACGTCCGACGTCCTTGGCGGCAAGATAGGCGCCATAGGCCATCGGATCATTGTGGCCGTAGACAAGATCGATTTTCTCGTTGTTGCGCAACGCCGTCGCCATGATGTTGTAGGCCTGGTCCTGCTTCCAGTCGCCCGACTGCTGGTCGAGCAGGTATTTTATGCCTGGCTCCTTGTCGGTGAATTCATGGAAGCCGTCATGGCGGTCGTGTGCCGGCTGGGTGCCCATGCCGCCCCAGATCTCGACGACGTTGCCGGCGGCCTTGCCCTTGCCGCCAAGCAGCTCGACGGCATATTCACCGGCAGCCCGGCCGATCAGCTTGTTGTCGCCGCCGACGAACTGCGTGTAGTCGTTGGTTTCGACGTTGCGGTCGAGCACGAAGACCGGGATCTTGGCATCGATCGCCTGCTGCACGACACCGGTCAGGCCGGCGGATTCTTTCGGTGATACCAAGAGCGCATCGACCTCCTGACGGATAAGGTTTTCGACATCGGCGACCTGCTTCTCGGTCTTGTCCTCGCCGTCGGTGATGATCAGCTCGACTTCCGGATGCTTGGCCGCTTCGGCCAGGATGTCCTTGTTGAACTGGGCGCGCCAGGGTTCGATGGTCGTCACCTGCGAGAAGCCGATCTTCCACTTCTTGTCCTGCGCATGGGCGCCGCCGCCAAGCATGGCGGTCGTGGTCAGGAGTGCCGCTGTCAGCCCGGCGAGCTTCAACAATTCACGTCGTTTCATTTCTTGTTTCCTCCAATATTCAGAGACGCGGTCTCTTGCGACGGCCGCTTTGCCGCGGCCGTTTCCTTGTGCGCTTGCCCGCCGGGCAGTCGCAGATAGAAGAGAAGATCACCGGCACTGCGCTCCTGTACGAGCACGGTACCGATGATGATCATCCCCTTCAGCACCAGCTGAAGGTTCGAATTGATGTTGTGCAGCTGCAGGATGTTGGAGAGCAGCCCGAAAATCAGCACGCCGCAGAACGTCCCGGTGAGGCTGCCGCGTCCGCCCATCAGGCTGGTGCCGCCGATGACCACGGCGGCAATCGCGTCGAGCTCCAGCCCGGCGCCGGCGTCCGGCTTGCCTTGCCGGTACTGCGCGACATAGAGCACCGCCGCGATGCCGGCCAGCAGCCCTGACACGGCATAGGTGGCGATCTTCACGCGGCCTGCGGCGATGCCCGACAGCCGCGCCGCCTCCTCATTGCCGCCGATCGCATAGACATAGCGGCCGAACGGGGTGAAGCGCAGCACAGCGCCGTAGATCAGGATGGCGCCGAGGAAGAACAGGCCCGGCATCGGGATCACACCGAATACCAGCGAGCGCAGCATTTCGAAATCGGCGGTGGCATTCGAGCCGGTGTAGACCGGCAGCACCGCATTGTTCTGGCCGGCTGTCAGCCGGGCGATGCCGAGCGCAGTGACCATCATCGCCAGCGTCACGATGAAGGGCTGCAGCCGCCCGGCGACGATGATGAAGCCGTTGAGCGCGCCGAACAGCAGGCCGACGCAAGGCGCCACCAGCAGCACGCCGAGCACGCCGAATTTTGAGCCCACCTGCGGCAGCAGGAACCACAGCACCAGACTGCACAGGATCACCCCGACAATGCCGGGTGTCACCAGCCCGCGAACGCTGTCCAACCTGATGTCGTGCGTGGCCTGCGCGCCGGCGCGAGATTTTTCGATGTTCAGCAGGATGAAACGAGTGACGAGAATGCCGAGGCAAAGGGCTGCCAGGGCAACTGTCGGCACCCCCAGCACCACCGCCGGCGTCACGCCGGGGACCGTCAGCAGCATGGCACAGACGACCGTGCAGATAGCCATCAGCGAGCCGACGGAAAGGTCGATACCGCCGGTGATGATCACCGCAGTCATGCCGGTGGCAATCAGCCCGGTGGTCGACACCTGGCGCAGCACGTCGAGCAGGTTGCCGTAGGACAGGAAGATGTTGTTGCCCTTGGAGCTGATCGGCGAGCCGAGCACGCCGATCAGGAAGATGGCGATCAGGCCCCAATAGAGCTTCGTCCGGGACAGGATATGCAAAATGCTCATGCGGCAGGCCTCGTCATCGTCCGTCGCGGCGCCGCAAGCCGCATGATGGCCTCCTCGCTGGCTTGCGCGCGGGACAGGATTCCCGTCTGGCGGCCGTCGGCCATGACCAGGATACGGTCGGAAAGATGCAGCAGTTCCGGCAATTCCGAGCTGATGACGGCGATCGCCAGCCCGTCTCGCGCCAGCTTGAAGATGAGATCGTAGATTTCCCGCTTGGCACCGACATCGATGCCGCGTGTCGGCTCGTCGAGCAGCAGCACCCGCGGCCTCGTCGCTAGCCATTTGCCGATGACGACCTTCTGCTGGTTGCCGCCGGACAGCGTGCCGGCCGGCTGCTCGACGGTCTCGCAGCGAATGCCGAGCGCCTTGACGGCGTCCCGTGCCAGCCCTTGCTCACCGGCCAGCGAGCGCACGCCGAACCGCGCCAGCGCGCCGACCAGCGGCAGCGCGACATTGTCGGTGATCGAGGCCTCGAGATGCAGGCCTTGCGTCTTGCGGTCTTCCGTGACCAGGGCGATGCCGAGCCGGCGCGCATCGCGCGGCGAACGGATTTCTACTGCCTCGCCATCGAGCCTGATCTCACCGCCGGCACGTCCGCCGCTGGACCCGAAGATGGTTTCCAGGATTTCGGTACGGCCCGAGCCCAGCAGCCCGCCGATACCGAGGATTTCTCCTGCGGCAAGATCGAAGCTGACGCCGTCGAGCACGGTGCGCCAACCATGGCGATTGGGCTTCGACAGCGACAGCTCGCTTACGGACAGGACCGTGTTGCCACCGGGGATGCGGTGCTCCTGGGAGGAAGCAAGCAGGTTTCGCCCGACCATCGCCGAAATTATGGCGTCTTCGTCGAGCTTGTCCATCACCCGCGTCAGGACGTGGCGTCCATCGCGAAACACGGTGACGCGGCTGGCCAGATGCATGACCTCGTCGATGCGGTGCGAAATGTAGACGATCGCCACGCCGCTGTCGGCGAGCTGGCGGATGATGCGGAACAGCCGCTGGCATTCGGCTGGCGAAAGCGCCGAGGTCGGCTCGTCCATGATCAGAATGCGTGCCGACATCGACAGCGCCTTGGCGATCTCGACCAGTTGCTGTTCGCCGACGCGCAAGGCACCGACGCGTGCATCCGGGTCGAGCTCGATGCCGAGCCTTTGCAAGAGCGTTCCGGCGGCGCGGCTGCTCGTCTTGCGGTCGACGATCAGTCCGGCGATCAGCTTCTCGCGGCCGAGAAAAATGTTGTCGGCGACGCTGAGTTCGGGGACGAGGTTCAGCTCCTGGTGGATGATGGCGATGCCGGCGCGCTCGGCCTCGCGGACGCCGGTAAAGCGCACCGGGTGGCCATCGATACTGACCGTTCCGTTATAGTCCGTATAGACGCCGGACAGGATCTTCATCAGCGTCGACTTGCCGGCGCCGTTCTCGCCCATCAGCGCATGGACCTCGCCGCGCCGCAGCTCGAAGCCGACATCGACGAGTGCTGCGATACCGCCGAAGGACTTGGAGATGTGCTCGGCGCTCAGCACGATAGCCGAGCCGTCCGCCACAACGCCTTGCGCAGGGATGGAATTGCCGTGCTGCATGACAAGGACGGCCTCCCTCCGTCGTCATCGAACACCTCAAACGCTAATCTAAACGTTTCGATCATGTCAAGGCAATATCTGGAGCCTGAGATTGTTCCATTTCAATTCTTGCGCAAAATCATAAGATTCCGTACGTATTGCTACCGTGGAGTGGTGAAACGTTTCGAAAATGACAGCGTCAGGACGAAAAAAGCAGCGCAAATTCACTGCCCCGACTATGCTTCATGTGGCCGAGGCCGCGCGTGTTTCCGTGGCCACCGTATCGGCGCTGATCAACGGCACCGCGACCGTCAGCCCCGAGCTCAGCCAGCGCATCGAACAGGCGATCCGCGACATCGGCTACAAGCGCAACGCCATTGCCCGCAGCCTGAAGATGGGCACCACACGCACCATCGGGCTCACCGTCCCACACATCACCAATCCGTTCTTTACCGACGTGGTTTCGGTCATCCAGCAGGCTTTCGACAGGGCCGGCTACGCCGTCATGCTGTGCTGCACCGACGAGCACCTGAACACGCAGGACGACCAGATCAGGCTGCTGCTCGACCGCATGGTCGACGGACTGATCGTCGCGCGTGTCGGTGACGGCGCGATCCTCAAACGGATTGTCGACGACGCCAATGTGCCGGTCGTGCTGCTCGACCGTGTTTGCCAGGGTGTCGACACCGATGCCGTCGTTCTCGACAATCAGCGCGCGGTGTTCGACGCCATCACTTATCTGATCGATCTCGGCCATCGGCGCATCGGCTACATCTCCGGCTCGTTCGATATCTCGCCGATGCATGACCGCATGGCGGGATACCGCGAGGCCCTCCAGGCCGCCGGCCTGCCGGCCGAACCCGAGCTCGTCCGCTTCGGCAACTTCCACGAAGTCGATGGCTACAACGCCACCATGCAGCTGCTTTCGCTGCACGACCGGCCGAGCGCCATCTTTTCGGCCAACAACCCGATGGTGATCGGCACCATGAAGGCCATTCGCGATATCGGCCTGTCCTGTCCGGAGGATATTTCCGTCGCTTGCTTCGACGATTTTCCGTGGTCGGATGTGTTCCGGCCGCAATTGACCACGGTCGCACAGCCCGTGCAGGCGATCGGCGAACAGGCGGCCAATCTGCTGCTCGACCGGCTCGCCGGAAACAGGGATGCGCCGCCGCGCAAGCTGACGCTCAAGGGACGCTTGATGATCCGCAATTCATGCCGTCCGCTAGGTGCGACTGCGCAGAGCGTCAGCGCGTAGCGCGTGGGCTCTGTTCAGAAACTTTGCAATGCCGGACGGACAGCGCTCCTCTGTCCTGCCGACCCCGGGTCTGCGCAGCCACTGCGGGGGGTCGTCGTTCAAACCGAGCAATTGAAGGACGCGGCGCCGATCGGGCCAGGTGGCCAACAATCAGCCAGCCGACAGTCAGGAAAATCTTGGCAATCGAAGCATGTCGGATTAGGAATATGACGAGATGCGACAGATCGTTCACACGGGCGCCGGCTTGAGTCATGCGCGTGAAATCGATCCTAATCGGGCTGGTACTTGCTGGGATGGCCGCATTCTCCGGCTGCACCACCGGCGGAGCGTTACAGACCTTTCCCCAGGCCTATGGCGGCCTCACCGACGCCGGTTTTCGCGTTCCGCCGGTTCCGATCTACAAGGTTGACCAAAAGTTCCATCGGCAGACAGTACCTTATGCGACTGACGAGGCGCCGGGCACCATCATTGTCGATACAGGAGCGAAGTTCCTCTACTACGTGTTGGGAGACGGTCAGGCGCTGCGCTACGGCATCGGCGTCGGCAAGGCGGGCTTCGAGTGGCATGGCACTGCTCACGTTGCGAGGAAGCGCGAATGGCCGGATTGGAGCGCGCCGTCTGCGATGATCATGCGCGAGCAGAAGCGAGGCCGCATCATACCGGCCCATATGGAGGGCGGACTCATGAACCCGCTCGGGGCGCGGGCGCTCTATCTTTTTAACGAGAAAGGTGACACTGGATATCGCCTGCACGGTAGCCCTGAATGGTGGTCCATCGGCAAAGCTGTGTCGGCGGGCTGCATTCGCCTCATGAACCAGGACATCATCGATCTCTATGACCGCGCCACAATCGGCACCAAGGTGATCGTCATTTAGTGGACGCCGCGTTTCCTGCTAACGGACGAGCATGACGGATCGAAAACCTCCGCGCAAAACGCGCGAAATGTTCGCTATGTCTTCGCACACCTGTTCGCGATGTTCCCTGCCTAAGGCCGGCCTTGCCCGCAGCAGTGGCAAGTGGCGAACCAACTCTCAGGCAGCTTCCGACAGCGATTTGTGAGCGTCGGCGAGGATCTCGAACGAGCGCACCCGCGCCGCATGGTCGAAAATCTGCGCTGTGACCATCAGCTCGTCGGCGCCTGTGCGGCGCACAAACGCCTCGATGCCTTGCCTGACCGTTTCGGGAGAGCCGACGACGGCGCAGGAAAGCGCTTGGCCGAGCATGGTCTTGGCCATTGGATCGAGGTCGCGCTCATATCCTTCGACCGGCGGCGGCAATCGGCCGGGCCGGCCGGTGCGCAGATTGACGAAGGCCTGCTGCAGCGAGGTGAACAGCAGCCGCGCCTCGGCATCGGAAGGAGCGGCGAAGACGTTGAGGCCGAGCATCACATAAGGCTTGTCGAGCTGCTCCGAAGGCTGGAAACGCGAGCGGTAGATCTCCAGAGCATGGTCGAGCTCGGCCGGCGCAAAATGCGAAGCGAAGGCGTAGGGCAGGCCGAGCATGGCGGCAAGCTGCGCGCCGTAAAGGCTGGAACCGAGAATCCAGATCGGCACCTTTTCGCCTTCGCCGGGCACCGCGCGGATGCGTTGGCCGTCTTCGGCCGGCTGCAAGTAACCCATCAGCTCGACGACGTCCTGCGGGAAATTGTCGGCGCCAGCGTCGAGGTTACGGCGCAGCGCCCGTGCGGTGGCCATGTCGGTGCCGGGCGCCCGGCCGAGGCCGAGATCGATGCGGCCAGGATGCAGAGCGTTAAGCGTACCGAACTGCTCGGCGATGACCAGCGGCGAATGATTGGGCAGCATGATGCCGCCGGCGCCGACGCGTATCGTATTGGTGCCGCCGGCCACATGGGCAATGACCACCGAGGTGGCGGCGCTGGCGATGCCCGGCATATTGTGGTGCTCTGCCAGCCAATAGCGCCGGTAACCCAGCCGCTCGGCATGACGGGCGAGATCGAGCGAATTGGCGAGTGACTGTGAAGCGTTGCTGCCTTCGACGATCGGCGACAGGTCGAGAACGGAAAGAACGGTCATCGGCGCGGGTTTCCTGTGGGCCGAAGGGATGTAGGAAGCCGTTGCCGAGGCGGCAAATTCAAAATGTTGATGGAGCGCTGAGGGCACAACGGACGTGCGACCGATGCAAGGTCGTGATCTGCCCCATCGGGGGGACGCTTTTGACCCTTTAAGCCGCTACTTTTTCACCTCGGGAATCTCTTCGTCCTCGATCGCTGCCGTGTGTTGCGCCGCCAGGAAATTGCCGACATGGCTGAGACCGTCGAAATGATCGCAGAACACCTTGATGACGACCAGCAGCGGCACCGCCAGCAGCGCGCCGACAAAACCCCACAGCCACGACCAGAAGGCGATGGCGATGAGGATCGCCACTGCGTTGATTTCGAGACGGCGGCCGACCACCGTCGGCGTCACGAACTGGCCTTCGACGACATCGCACATAAGGACGAAGGCCGGCGCCAGCAGCGCATAGGAAATCGTGTCGAAGCTTATCAGCGCGATGATCGTAACCAGCGTGATGGTGGTCAGCGCCCCGATATAGGGCAGGAAATTGAGCAGAGCCGCTGCCGCGCCCCAGACCTGCGCGTTGGGCACGCCGAGCGCCCACAGGCCGAGCCCGATGACCACGCCGAGACATGTATTGATGACCGTGACAGTAAGCAGATAATGCGAGATTTCACGTTCTACGTCGTAGACGACGCGCAGCGCCCGCTTCTTTTCGCTGAGACTGGGGAAGGACTGGACGATCTTTTCATAGAACATCGTGCCCGAGGCGAGCAGGAACAGCGACAGGACGAAGACGATGGTAACGCTGGCGCCGGCCGACAGCACATTGCCGGCGGCCTGCGAGAGAATACCGGATGGCGCCGTCGCCACCCTCTGAACGCCCGGCTCTTGGGATGTCTGTGTCAGGCCCTCGATCTGGCGCGAAATCTCCACGATCCGTTCGAACGGACGGCGCAGTTGTGCCAGACGTTCGGTAAGCTGCTGGCCGATCGTCGAGGTGTTGTTGATGAGGTCGATGACCGGGCCGCTGAGCAGATATCCCGCGACGGCGACGAGGCAGAACGAAAGCAGCACCAGCAGTGTCGCTGAAATGACATCGGGCATGCCATGCTTGCGCAGGAAGCGAACGATCGGCGTCAGCGTCAGCGCCAGCAGGAAAGCCAGAATGACCGGCATGAAGAAGGCGCGGGCGAAGTAAAGCGCGTAGATCGCCATGAGGATGAAGATGCCGACGAGCAGCGAACGCATCAGATGCGCATCCGCCCGCGCCTCGACGCGCGGATCCGGGCTTTCGGCAGCGCTTGCGCCCGAAGCGTCGGGTTCGGCTTTCATTCTGACCCTCGGCGGCACACCGCGATTGGTGCAGACCGTTGGCGAAAACGCCTCTGTCGCTTCAAGGTTCCGTTAGCCGGCGTCACCGGCCAGGCCGCCTCGCGGCCTTGCCGGTGAATCAGGTGACTGGGAATCAGGCAACCGGCGCCGCCACGGCGGGAACGGCCTTCGCAGTTTCCCGGCGCACGATCGGCGCCACTTTGGTTCCGTAGAGTTCGATGGCCTTCATCACCTTGGCGTGCGGCATGGTGCCGATCGCCATTTGCAGCAGGAAGCGGTCGTTGCCGAATATCCTGTGCTGGGCAATGATCTTCTCGGCCACCTGTTCTGGATTGCCGACGAACAGCGCGCCGTTTGGACCGCGCGATTGGTCGAAATGCGCCCGCGATGTCGGCCCCCAGCCGCGCTCGCGGCCGATGCGGTTCATCACCTCGGCCTGCGGCCCGTAAAAATCGTCGGCTGCCTGGTCCGTGCTGTCGGCAATGAAGCCGTGCACGTTGAGACTGGTGGCAAGGCTTGCCGGATCGTTGCCGGCGCGCCTGGCTGCATCCCTGTAGATGTCGAACAGCGGTGCGAACCGCGCCGGCTCGCCACCGATGATCGCCAGTGCCAGCGGCAACCCGAGCACGCCCGCGCGGGCGACGGATTGCGGTGTTCCACCGACGGCGATCCAGATCGGCAATTTGTCCTGCAAGGGCCGCGGGTAGACGCCGCGGTCGTTGATCGGCGCGCGCAGACTGCCCGACCAGGTCACCTTGACATGATCGCGGATGGCGAGCAGCAGGTCGAGCTTCTCGGCGAAGAGCTCGTCATAATCTTCGAGATTGTAGCCGAACAGCGGAAAGGACTCGATGAACGAGCCGCGCCCGGCCATGATCTCGGCACGGCCGCCGGACAGAAGATCGAGGGTGGCAAACTGCTGGAAGACGCGCACCGGATCGTCGGAGGACAGCACGGTGACAGCGCTGGTCAGCCTTATGCGCTTGGTCCGTTCGGCCGCCGCCGCCAGCGCCACCGCCGGAGCCGAGGCAGCATAGTCGGGACGGTGGTGCTCGCCGAGACCAAAGACGTCCAGCCCGACCTGGTCGGCGAGCTCGATCTCCTCGATCAAATTGCGCAACCGCTCATGCGCACCGATCGCACCGGGACCCGGTTCCGGGCTGACGTCGGCGAAGGTGTAGAGACCGAGTTCCATACTGTCATCTCAGCGTTTTGTCTTGGCGCTACACGTAGCGATCAGTCCGCCGCCCCGCCAGATGCCTGGATGGTGAACAGTGCGGGTGCCTTTCAGCCGAATTCAATCGAAATGGCGTCTCCCGGCTGCAACAGATCAGAATTTCATGGCTGGCATACCGTTTTGGCGCTTGAACTCTCGGTTTTCGCGCGTATGTAAGCGTCGCAAATTGACTTCAGGGAAGTGGACTTGGCTATCTATAGGGAAAAAGACGTTTTCGAGCGGCGCAATGCCGCAAACGAGGCAAAGAAGGCGCTTCTGGAGCGCTTCAAGGCAAAGCCGGCGGCAGATGATCCAGCGGTGCTGGCACGACAGGCCGAGCGCAAGGCAATCCTCGAGGCCCGCGCTATACGTGAGGCCGAAAAGGCCAGGCTGAAGCAGGAAAAGCTGGCGCGCGAAGCGGCCGAAAAGGCCGAGCGCGAGGCAGCTGCCGAAGCGGCACGCATCGCCGCGGAAGAAGCCGCACAGGCCGAAGCGAAGATCCGGGAAGCTGAAGAGAACGAGCGCATCGCCCGTTTTCTTGCCGACGAGGCCGAACGCAAGGCCAAGCGTGACGCACGCTATGCCGCGCGCAAGCAGCGCACCGGCAGGACGCCGCCCGGCTTCTCCGCGCGATAGCGCCTTCCGGCACTGATCAGCCGAATTCAAGAATCAGGGCCGCCTTGCAGCGGCCCCGAACGCGTTCGTCTGTCGGAATCGGCTAAGCCGCGAGCTTCAGTCCCATGATGCCGCAGACGATTAGCGCGATGCAGGCCAGCCTGATCGCCGTCGCTGGCTCGCCGAGCAGCCATATCCCCAACAGCGCCGTGCCGATGCCGGTCCACACCGCGTAAGCGGTGCCGACCGCCAACGCCTTCAGCGCCAGGCCGAGCAAGGTCAGGCTGACGATCATCGAGGCAACCGTCAGGACGGTTGGCAGCGGCTTCGAGAATCCGTCGGTGTATTTGAGGCCGATCGCCCAGCCGATCTCGAACAGGCCGGCGAGGAACAGGAAAACCGACGACATCGGAACGCTCCGTTTCGATGGCTTTCGGCCGATTTCTTGAAAAGCGCAAAAATTGCCTTCGCCGCATCCAAGGGGATGCGCGTGAGCTTAATGAACAATCATACCGGCCGCGTTTGCGGCCGGTCGAAATAAGCCGGTAGCTGCGGCTCTACTTGTCCTTCAGCTTCATCGCCTTCACCGGCGGTGCCTTCAGGGCCGGCGCCGGAGCCGGTTTCTTCGCGTCCTTCTTCGGCTTGCGGGCCTCCTTGCCTGCCTTCATCGCACCCTTAGCCATGATTCGTTCCTCCAGTTGATATCTGGCGAAGTGAAACAAGAGAAAACGTTCGACTGCAAGAGGCCGCTGCCGTGCAGTCGCCTGGCCGATGGGCTGTCAACCGGTTTCTAATTCCCTCGTAAACCGCAGCGGTCCGTGCCATGGTCTTCTTCGCACTGCAGCATCAGCCCTCGCGTTTCGCCAGCTGATGATCAGGCAGGCCGGTCAGGACGACAATGCGGATCCACATCGGTTGCCAGATGAGCTTCGACTTCCCGCAGGAAACACCGCTGATCGCGATGCTAAATGTCCATTATTCGCGCGCATCCGATCTTGAGCGGCCGGACTTCCTGACGTCGAACCCGCCGGTGCCGATCGAGAGCTACCGCGACAGTTTCGGCAATTGGTGCAACCGTTTCGTTGCGCCGGCCGGGCGCTTTGCGTTCGGCACGGACGCGGTGATCCGCGACCCCGGCTCCTTCGAGACGCGCGAGCTGACGGCGTGGCAGCACGAGGTGCGCGATCTGCCGTCGGAGACGCTGCTGTTCCTGCTGCCCAGCCGCTATTGCGAGAGCGACGTGCTGTCGAATGAAGCGTGGCGGCTGTTCGGCAGCACCCCGCTCGGCATTCCGCGCGTCCAGGCGGTCTGCGACTTCGTCCATAACCACATCGTCTTCAACTATTTCAATGCGCGGCCGACGCGCACCGCCGCCGAGGCCTATCGCGAGCAGAGTGGTGTATGCCGGGACTTTGCTCACCTCGCTGTTGCCTTCTGCCGCGCCCTGAACATTCCGACCCGCTACTGCACCGGCTATATCAGTGATATCGGCCTGCCAAAGCCGTGGTCGGACATGGATTTCGCCGCCTGGATGGAAGTCTATCTCGGCGGCCGCTGGCACGCGTTCGACCCGCGCAATAACGCGCCGCGCATCGGCCGCATCCTGATTGCCTCCGGACGCGATGCCGCCGATGTGCCGCTGACCCACATTTTTGGGCCGGGCGCGCTGGCTGGCTTCAAGGTCTGGACAGACGAGGTCGTCGAATAGCCCCGCGCCGCCCTTTGAACAACTGACCTTGTGAACAACTGGGCACTTCGGGCGTTGTGAGAGCTGTGGAGCGTGGGCGGGCGCTCCGCCAATCTCGGTGCATCAACCAAGGCAGCACACCATGGCGGCGCATGGCGGGTCGAAAAAAGTGATCTATGCGGCGCTCGCCGGAAATCTTGCGATCGCACTGACCAAATTTGCCGCTGCCTTGTTCACGGGCAGCTCGGCAATGCTCTCGGAAGGCGTCCACTCGCTCGTCGATACCGGCAATGGCAGCCTGCTGCTTTACGGCATGCACCGTGCCGCCCGGCCGGCCGACCGCACGCATCCGCTC
The DNA here is from genome assembly GCF_040320845.1 of Mesorhizobium sp. M0601. Lineage (NCBI taxonomy): Bacteria > Pseudomonadati > Pseudomonadota > Alphaproteobacteria > Hyphomicrobiales > Phyllobacteriaceae > Mesorhizobium > Mesorhizobium sp. M0601. The sequence goes on along the minus strand of NZ_JAMYQK010000005.1, from coordinate 151,927 downwards.
GGCCATGGCCGCGAGCTGTACTTCTGGAGCTTCATCGTTGCGCTCCTCGTCTTTGCACTGGGCGCCGGCATATCGTTCTACGAAGGCGTGACGCACATCATGGCGCCGGAGCCGATCGCCAACGCCAAGGTGAACTACGCTGTCCTTGGCCTTTCCTTCCTCTTCGAAGGCACCTCTTGGCTGGTGGCGCTGAAGGAATTCCGCCACCAAAAAGGCAGCCACGGCTGGCTTGAGGCGGTGCAGCTCAGCAAGGATCCGAGTGTCTACACCGTACTCTTCGAGGACAGCGCGGCACTTCTCGGCCTCGTTGTCGCCTTCGCCGGGATATCGGCGGCGGAACTGCTGGACATGCCGAAGCTCGACGGCGCCGCGTCGATTGGCATCGCGCTGATCCTGGGCGGGACCGCGATCTTCCTGGCGCGCGAAAGCAAAAGCCTGCTGCTCGGCGAGCCGGCTTCGCCCGAGGTGCAAATGAAAGTATTGGACATCGTCCAGCAGGACCCGGCGGTGCAGCGGGCGAATGGCGCGCTGACGCTGCATATGGGTCCGCAGGAGATCGTCGCCGCTCTGAGCATCGAGTTCGAGGACCACTTGTCGGCGCCCGAGATAGAGACCTGCGTCGAACGCCTCGAGACGCGGCTGAAAGCGGAGATGCCGGAGGTGACGCGGCTGTTCGTCAAGCCTCAGACCACCGGTACCTGGGAACGCCGGAGCAAGGCCTTGGCGGCGTCCGGAGGGGAACCGGCCTAAGGAAAATGGCTTGAGGAAATCGATGCGCCCGGGCAGTCCCGGCTATGATCGCAGGCAAAAGCTCCAGGAGGAACGAAGATGAAAATCGACGGCGCGTGTCATTGTGGCGCTATCACTTACGAGGCCGAAGTCGATCCGGAAAAGACCACCATTTGTCACTGCATCGATTGTCAGAAGCTAACCGGAACGGCCTTTCGCGTCACCGTGCCGGCGTCCGAGGACAATTACAGGATCACCAAGGGCACGCCGAAGATCTATATCAAGACCGGTTCGAGCGGCGCCAAGCGCGCCCAGGCATTTTGCGGTGAGTGCGGCTCGCATCTCTACGCCACGTCGGCGGGCGAGGGACCGAAGGTTTACGGTATCAGGGTCGGCACGGCACGGCAGCGCGAGCAACTGGTGCCGAGAAAGCAGATCTGGCACCGCTCGGCGCTGCATTGGCTGCCGGAATTCGAAGGCACAACCATCATCGAGGAGCAGTAGCGCCAGACCGGGGCGAAGCCTCCGGTTCCGGCGCAGCTCTCAATCGTCGCCTTCGACGACCCTTAGCCTCAACTGCCCGGTTTTCGAATCGGCGACGCGCGGGCTGCTTTCCGCTTTTGCTCCGCTGCCATTCGAACCAGCGGTGTCCTCCGCCGGCTGCACGCCAAACTCCAGCGCCTCGATCTTTTGTCCGCGCCTGGTCACCTTCGATGTCGAGACAAGGATGTCGTCGATATCCTTGGCCGATTGACCGAAATGCGTCTGCAATTTGCGCACCCGCTCGTCGAGCCGGGAAACATCTTCCATCAGCCGGATAACCTCGCCCTGGATCAGGTGTGCCTGCTCGCGCATGCGGGCATCCTTGAGGATTGCCTGGATGACCTGGATCGACAACATCAAAAGCGATGGCGAGACGATGACGATCCGCGAGCGATGCGCCTTCTGGACAACGGCCTCGAAATTCTCGTGGATTTCGGCGAACACCGATTCCGAAGGCACGAACATGAAGGCGGTGTCCTGCGTCTCGCCCTGGATCAGGTATTTTTCGGAAATATCGCGGACATGCACCTCGATGTCGCGGCGGAAAGCCTGTGCGGCGGACTTCTGCAGTTCGGCGCCTTCGGCGGCCCGGATGGCATTCCAGGCCTCGAGCGGAAACTTTGCATCGACGGCAAGCGACGGTGCGCCGTTCGGCATCTTCACCAGGCAGTCGGGCCGGCTGCCATTCGACAAGGTCGCCTGGAATTCATAGGCGCCGTGCGGCAATCCGTCGGCGACGATGGCTTCCATACGCGACTGGCCGAAGGCGCCGCGCGTCTGCTTGTTGGAAAGGATCGCCTGCAATTGCACGACCTGGCCGGCCAGCGACTGGATGTTGCCTTGCGCGATATCGATGACCGCCAGCCGTTCCTGCAGCTTGGCGAGGCTCTCATGCGTCGATCTCGTCTGCTCGGTCATGGTCTGGCCCAGGCGGCCGGTCATGGCATCGAGACGCTGGCCGATCGACTGGGTGAGTTCGGCCTGGCGCGCCCCGAACACTTCGGCGATGGCGCCCATGCGGCCCTGCATTTCCGCCTGGCTTGCCAAGATACCAGCCATCCGCACCTCGGCGTCGCGGGCGTGGTCGGCGGCTTCGGCGGCCGCCACTGCACGCGCCTTGGCCGATCGCCACAGCGCAACGACGAGCGCCACGAACAGGCCGAGGAACAGCATTGCGCCGAAACCCAGGGCTTGGCCGAGCGTGATCGTAGTGGCGCCGAGGCGGGCGACAGGTTCGGACAGGATGGTGGCCAGATCGTTCATGTCGACAGCATAGATGATTCGGTCTGCCGGCACAGATCAAAACGTGAACGACCCGAAGGCGCCCCGGTTGACGCTTTTCCTGCGAGGTCTTAGGTGAGACGCCATGTCGATCAAGCCGCTTATCATCCTCCCCGATCCCGTCCTGCGCCAGGTTTCAAAACCGGTCGAGCGTGTCGATGGCGATTTGCGCAAACTGGCCGGCGACATGCTGGACACCATGTATGACGCGCCCGGCATCGGCCTCGCAGCGATCCAGGTCGGCGAACCCTTGCGCATGCTGGTGATCGACCTCGCCAAGGAGGACGAGACGCCGGCGCCGCACGTCTTCATCAATCCCGAAATCCTTGAAAGCTCCGACCAGCGTTCGGTCTATGAGGAAGGCTGTCTGTCGATCCCCGATTACTATGCCGAAGTCGAGCGCCCCGCCGCGGTGCGGGTGAAATATCTCGATCGCGACGGCAAGCTGCAGGAGATCGAGGCCGAGGGGCTGATGGCGACCTGCCTGCAGCATGAAATCGACCACCTCAACGGCGTGCTGTTCATCGATTACATCTCCAAGCTGAAGCGCGACATGGTGGTCAAGAAATTCAAGAAGCTCGCCAGGGACAAGGCGCCGGGCAAGATGGTGGGATAGGCGTCGACGAATGCCCCTGCGTGTCATCTTCATGGGTACGCCCGAATTCTCCGTGCCGACGCTGCGGGCGATTGCCGGGGCCGGGCACGAGTTGGCAGCCGTCTACACGCAGCCGCCGCGCGCCGGCGGCCGGCGCGGGCTCGAACTGACGCCGTCGCCGGTGCAGCGCGAGGCGGAGCGGCTTGGCATCGAGGTGCGGTCGCCGGTGTCGCTGAAGAGCGAGGCGGAGCAGGAGGCGTTCCGCGCCTTGCGCGCCGACGTCGCCGTGGTCGTCGCCTACGGATTGCTTCTACCCAAACCCATTCTCGAGGCGCCGCGGCTCGGTTGCCTCAACGGTCACGCATCGCTATTGCCGCGCTGGCGCGGCGCTGCCCCTGTCCAGCGCGCCATCATGGCCGGCGATACCGAAACGGGCATGATGGTGATGCGGATGGAGGAAGGCCTCGACACCGGCCCGGTGGCAATGGTTGAAAAATGCGCCATTGGACCCGACATGACGGCCGGCGATCTGCACGATCGGCTGATGGTCTTGGGTGCTTTGCTGATAGTGCAAGCGCTCGAACGGCTGGAGCGGAATACGCTGACATTTGCCACACAGGCGGAGGTGGGGGTGACCTACGCCAAGAAAATCGATAAATCGGAGACTCGCATAGACTGGCTGCGACCTGCCGGCGACGTGCACAACCAGATTCGCGGCCTGTCGCCCTTTCCCGGTGCATGGTGCGAGGCCGAAATCGGCGGCCGCGTGGAACGGCTGAAACTGCTTCGCTCGACGCTCTCGCAAGGCGCCGGCGAACCGGGAGGAATTCTCGATGACCGGCTGACGGTCGCCTGCGGGTCAGGCGCGATCAGGCCGGTCGAAGTTCAACGTGCGGGCGGAAGGCCCATTGCCGCGCAGGAGTTTCTGCGCGGGGCCAGGCTCGAAAAAGGAATGAAATTGTCATGAGCATGATGTCCATACGCGCGGCGACGCCGCGGGACCGCGAGGCGATCCGCCTTGTCGAAGAACACGCATTCGGCCAGCAGACCGAGGCCGGACTGGTCGACGCGCTGGTCACCGGCGGTGATGCCGTCGTCGAACTGGTGGCGGACGAAGACGGGCAAGTGGTCGGCCATATCCTGTTTTCACGGCTTTTCGTGCGGAATGGCGGCAAGAGCTTCCCGGCGGTGGCTTTGGCTCCTTTGGCGGTCGAGCCGTCGTTCCACGGCACCGGCATCGGCGGTGCGCTGGTCCGCGAGGCGCATATCCGCCTGAAGGCTGCTGGCGAGACGCTCGCCGTGGTGCTCGGCGATCCCGCTTACTATGGCCGTTTCGGCTACAGCCGCGCCCGTGCAGCGAAATTCGAGAGCGACTACCAAAGCGAGGCTTTGCAGGCGCTTGCCTGGGGCGAGGCGCCCGAGACCGGCAGGCTGGTCTACGCCTCGGCCTTCGGCTCAGCCCTCGCCGCCTGATTTCGCCTCGATCCGGGAATGCCGCGTTTTCGCCTCGACATCGAATATGACGGCAGTCTCTTCGCCGGCTGGCAGCGCCAGGCCAACCAGCCTTCGGTGCAGCAGGCGATCGAGCAGGCGATCGAGAACTTCTGCGGTGAGCAGGTTTCGCTGCGCGCCGCCGGCCGCACCGATGCCGGCGTCCATGCGACCGCTCAGGTGGCGCATGTCGATCTGATCAAGGCATGGCCCGGCGACAAGGTGCGCGACGCCGTCAACGCGCATCTGCAGGCGGCCAAGGTGCGCATCGCCATCCTGAAGGCCGCCGTCGTGCCGGATGGCTTCGATGCGCGTTTCTCGGCGATCAGCCGCCATTACCTCTACCGCATCGTCAATCGCCGCGCGCCGGCGGCGCTCGACAAGGGCAAGATCTGGTGGGTACCGAAGCAGCTCGATGCCGGTGCCATGCACGAAGCGGCAAAGGTGCTGCTTGGCCGGCATGATTTCACCACCTTCCGCTCGACCCAGTGCCAAGCCACCAGCCCCGTCCGCACGCTCGACCGGCTGGATGTCAGCCGGGCGGGCGATTTCATTGAGGTCCGCGCTTCGGCGCGGTCATTCCTGCACAACCAGGTGCGCTCGATGGTCGGCTCGCTCAAACGTGTCGGCGAAGGCGGCTGGACTGTTGCCGACCTCAAGGCGGCGCTTGAGGCGCGCGACCGTGCGGCCTGCGGTCAGGTGGCGCCGCCCGACGGGCTGTTTCTCGTCGGCGTCGATTATCCGACGCCTGGCTGATCCGGAACGCTGATCCCGAGCAGCGCCTGCAGGCCGAACAGGACGATCAGCGACGCCACGAACATGCCGGCAAAAACGGCGCTGCCGGTGGCCGCACCCCTGCCGATCGCAACGTTGGTCATCCGCCAGGTCAATACCATCGACAGCGCGAATAACAGCAGCGACACGAGTCCGGAGACTTCGCTGGCCGACGTCAGGAAAAGCCGGATCAACGCCGATGGCAGCATCATCCAGGCGATGATCGCCGAGGCCCAATTGCTGGCCACGACATAATGGACGAAACGGCCGCCGACGCCGACCCGCGGCGCCACCAGGGCGAGGCCTATGAGCGGCAGCACCCAGGCGCCGATATCGACGGTGGCCAGGCGGATCAACATGCTGAAACGGCCGACGAATGCGTTGGGATCGCCGATCTCGTTGGCAATACCGACCCAGCCGACGATCAGTGCCGGCGCCGCGACGACGATGGCAAAAAAGGAGTTCCAGAAACCGTCCGCCGAAAGGTCGAGCAGGCGAAATCCGTCGGCCTTGCCGAGCATCAGCCGCCAGGCACCGGCAAGCGAAGCGTAGGTTTCATCCGCTGAAAGCATCACTAGGATATGTCCTGCGCAAACCAGTCTTCAACGAAGCGCAGATAAATCTGCGTCAGCGTCTCGAGGTCGGCAATCGCCACGCGTTCGTCGACCATGTGCATGGTCTTGCCGACCAGTCCGAATTCGACCACCGGACAATAATCCTTGATGAAGCGGGCATCGGAGGTGCCGCCGGAGGTGGAGAGCGCCGGCTTCCTGCCGGTCACCGCCTTGATCGAGCCGCCAAGCGTCTCGATCAACCTGTCGTCGCGTGTCAGGAAAACGTGGCTCGGTCCGTCGCGCCAGACGATCTCGTAGTCGACCGGCGTCTTCTTGCCGGCGCGGTATTTCTTGCGTTTCGCCGCCCGGTCGAGGCGGTTGTGGATCTCGGCCTGGATCGTCTCGGCGGTCCATGTGTCGTTGAAGCGAATATTGAAGGTAGCCGCCGCCTTCGCCGGGATGACGTTGGTGGCAGGGTTGCCAACGTCGATGGAGGTGACCTCAAGATTGGTCGGCTGGAAATCCCTTGTTCCGTTGTCGAAGACGGGGTGAAGCAAGGCGTCGACCAGCGTCACCAGGCCGCGCACCGGGTTGTCGGCTAGCTGCGGATAGGCGGCGTGGCCCTGGCGGCCGTTGACGACGACCGTGCCGGAGAGCGAGCCGCGCCGGCCGATCTTGATCATATCGCCGAGCGCGTCGGGATTGGTCGGCTCGCCGACGATCGCAGCATGCCATTTCTCACCCTTGGCAGCCGCCCATTCGAGCAGCTTCGTCGTGCCGTTGATCGCCGGCCCTTCCTCGTCGCCGGTTATCAGCAGCGAGACCGACCCCTTCGGGCCGCCCTTCTGCGCGATATGTCGCGCTACCGCCGCGACGAAACAAGCAATGCCGCCCTTCATGTCGACGGCGCCGCGGCCGAACATCTCGCCATTGGCGATCTCGGCGCCAAAGGGTGGGTGCGTCCAGGCTGTTTCATCGCCCACCGGCACCACATCGGTATGGCCGGCAAACATCAGATGCGGGCCGTTGCCGGAACGCCGCGCGTAAAGGTTCTCTATGTCAGGTGTGCCGGATTCGGAAAACACCGGGCGCTCGACGGCAAAGCCGAGCGGCTTCAACATTTCTTCCAGCGCGCTCAGCGCACCGCCTTCGGCGGGCGTCACGGAAGCGCAGCGGATGAGAGCAGCCAGATTTCTGGTCGGATCGGTAGGCAGCGTCATGGGCAAAAGCGATAGTCGAAAGCGCAAGGCCTGTCACGGCCAGACATAAGGGCCAGCCATGCCGCCGACATTATGGTTTTCATGCCGTATAAGTTGCGGCAAGGCCTCTCAACCAGGACAGGGCCATCGCATGATCACGCATGGCAGGACGATCGTAATCGCCGGTGCCGGCAGTATCGGGTGCTACGCCGGCGGCTACCTGATACTTGCCGGGCGAAAGGTGGTTCTGCTGGCGCGGCCTCGCATCGAGAAGGCGCTGCAAAAAGGTGGATTGCGCATCACCGACCGTGATGGCCGCGACCGATCCGTCAAGCCGGAGGCATTGTCGGTCACCGCCGATCCGGCCGCGGCATTCCCCGGTGCCGATGTCATCCTGCTAACGGTCAAGAGCGGCGCGACGCAAGACATGGCCGGGCTTATTGCGGCCCATGCCCGACCGGATGCGGTGGTACTCAGTCTGCAGAACGGCGTCGACAATGCCGATAAGTTGCGAGCCCATCTCACCGCCCGGCGGGTGCTCGCGGGCATGGTGCCGTTCAACGTGGTCCAATCACCGGAGGGCGAATTGCCGCTTCGCCTGCGCCGCGCCAGCGGCGGCAAGGTGATGATCGAACAGGGCGCGACAGGCCTTGACGAACTGCTCGACGTCGAGGGCTTTGCCGTCGCCACACATGGTGACATCGAAGCGGTGCTATGGGGCAAGCTGCTGCTCAACCTCAACAACGCGCTGGTGGCGCTTTCCGGCCTGCCGCTGGCGGCAGAGCTTGCCGATCGCCGCTGGCGGCTGATCCTGGCCGGCCAGATCGACGAAGCATTGGCGGCAATGATGGCGACAGGCATCGAACCCGCTCGCATCGCCGGCCTGCGTCCCGCGCTGCTGCCGAAAGTGCTTCGCCTGCCCGACTGGCTGTTCAAGTTCTTGGCGCGTCGGATGCTTGCCATCGATCCGGCCGCGCGTTCGTCGATGTGGGATGACCTTCAGCGCCGCCGGCCCTCGGAGATCGGCGAACTGCAAGGCGCGGCCTTGCGTTTGGCCGAAAAGGCCGGCACGCCGGCGCCGTTGCTGAAGCGCGTGACGGCATTGGTGCGCGCGGTCGAGCAGGAAAGAGGCGGATCGCCCTGCCTGTCGCCGGAAGCCGTTGTCGCGTCCGTCAGATCGTAGCCCGCACAGGCGCCCAGTAACGGCCCTTGCCGGTGCGCTTGGCTTCGTACAGCGCATGGTCGGAACAGGTGAGCAGGATTTCCGGATCGCCGCCGTCGGCGGGTGCGAAGGCGCTGCCGACGCTCAAGCCGACATGGATGGCGGAACCGACCCCGAGGTCGAAAGGCATCGAGACCTTTTCGATGGCCCGCTTTGCCAGGTAGGTGGCCTCGATCTCCGAGGTTGCGGGCAAAAGGATGACAAATTCATCGCCGCCAATGCGGAAGACCACGTCCCCCGGACGGAAGCCCCGCTTCAATCGTTCGGCCACCTTGCGCAGCAGCACGTCGCCGACGGCGTGGCCAAAACGGTCGTTGACGTGTTTGAAACCGTCGAGATCCATGCTGAGCACTGCAAACGGCTTGCCGCCATTAGCGGCCGGCGCCGCAAGGTCGCGGCACATGTCGCGCAATTTCTCCTGCAGGAAGATGCGGTTTGGCAGGCCGGTCAGCGCGTCCTTGATGGCCAGGTCGCGATTGTCCAGTTCGGCGCGGATCATGCGGGCATTGATTGCGTGGTTCTGAAGCAGCACGATGATGACGCCGACCACATAGAACGGCGTTTGAATTCCGACGATCGGCATTCCGGGCGCCGCAGAAAACAATGCACCGACCACGTAAGGCAGGCTTACGGCCAACATGACGAATATGGCGAAGCGCGGGGTCGCCGCATTGCGTGACGACACCACGCCGACGACGCCTGCGACATTCAAGGCGGCAAGTACGGAAAGCGCCATATTCCCGCTGGCAACACAGCCATAGCAGCCGAGGCCGAAAACGACCGACCAGACGCCGCTGGCTGCCATCAGGCCCGCCAGCGGCCCTTTCGAGCCGCGCCTGCGGGCCTGCTCGCATTCCCGCATCAGCAGAACGCGGACGGTGAAAAGCATCAGGTCGGCGGCAATCCAGGCGTAGGGCCACCAATCCCCGGTGGCAAGAGCGGCGCTGACTGCAACCAACAGAACGCTGATGGTGCCGAACAGGACTGCGAATTTGCGGTCGAAGGTGGTGTCGAGAAGCCGGGCGCGGACAGCTTCCGGTTCCAATTTCATCGGCGAAGAGAACCAGGCAAAGAGGCGAGCGGCGGCGCTCCACGTTTTGCGCGGCTCCTTGGTGATCAGGGATAGGTCGCTTGCCAGTCGAGCGCTCCGTGCCGGTCGACACAGTCTTCGCCGGCATGCTGGGCCAGGGTGATTAACATTCGCTTAGAGCATCCGGCGCAAACCGGGCTTTCGGAACTCCCCGCTCCGCCGCTCTGGAGCAATTCCAGGAAAAGTGTGAAGCGGTTTTCCGTCCGGAATTGCGTCAAAACAAAAAAGATAGAGCGGTTCGGCGTTTCTGCGAAACGATGAACCGCTCTAGCGGATCTGCCGCCGGGTTGCCGGTTTTAGCTTGCCGGCCCCGGTCGTCTGCGGACTGCAGGCCGGCGCGGCGGGCCCGGCTCGGGATCGGTCTTCGCCGCACGTGCCGGCTGCCCATGAGGGGTTTCGATCAGCGTGATCTTCTGCCAGATCTTTCGCGAGAGGTTCGAAGCCAGGTTCTCGATGTCATTGACGCCGTCGATGACCACGGCGTCATTCACCGATTGCGCGAACAGCGCGGCGATCTTGCCGGTGATCGACAGCATTTCGGAGCAGTAGTCGAGATAGCGGGCAAGGTCGGCGGCGTTGGTGATGCGGGCTGGCGAATGCGCAGTCGGCTTGAAACTGGCTGAAAGCGTTGCCGGATCCTTGGTCAGCTGGTGCATGTCGATGACGTGGATCAGCGACCGCAGCCCGTGGAGCTGGCGAAACACCCGCTTGCGCTTGATCCGCTCCTCGGAGCGAATCAGGGCCAGGAAGCCCAGCACCGCGAGGATGATCATGTTGAGGGAGGCTTCGATGCCTTGCACCGACTGGAAGGCATCGTGGTTTCCCGAGATGCGGCCGAGCGGCAGGATTGTGCCGACGAACAGGAACATCAGCGCTCCGACGACGAAGGCGGCGATGATGAGGCCGCGCAGCCACCAGATCGGCGCCTCCAGCGCCTTGGCTGCCTTTGCCAGATCGCGCGACAGCGACACGAGCTCGGCGGCGACGCCGCGCAAGCCTGCATCGGGAAAGCGCTCGGCGACGCGCCCTTCCAGCCGTTCGGCGGTTTCGAGGATCAGTTTCGGATCAAGCGAGCGGTAGCGCATGACGAAATGTCCGATCGGTGCTCAGGGTTCGGCCGGGGCGTTGGTGCGCTTGCCGTAGCGGTTGGGGCCGGGTTGCCCTGGAAACAGGCAAAGCACGAGGAAAGCGATGATCGAGACAACCGGCACGAACAGCACCAGCGCCGCAACGCCCGGCTTGTCGAGGTCGTGCAACCGCTTGACCGCCAGCACCACGTTCGACCAAAGCGAGGCAATGAAGGCGATGAAGAAAATGAACGACCACATGTTGCTCTCGGTGGTGCCCTCCGGCACCAGCGTGAAACGGTAGAGCGGGAAGGCCTGTATGATGGCCACCAACAGTCCTCCAAGAAAATAGGCCGCGCGGCTGACGCGGCCCGAAGCTTTGAAGAAAAGCCAGATGAGGTCTGATCTATCAGGCAAGCGAATTCCGTCCGTATTCGTTGAGAAAGATCAATCGCGCAGCAATTCGTTGATCGATGTCTTGGAACGGGTTCTGGCATCGACCCGCTTGACGATGACGGCGCAGTAGAGGCTGGGGCCGGGCTCGTTGTTTGGAAAAGGCTTGCCCGGCAGCGAGCCGGCGACGACGACGGAATTAGGCGGCACCTCGCCGTAGAAGATCTCGCCGGTGGCACGGTCGACGATCTTGGTCGACTGGCCGATGAAGACGCCCATGCCGAGCACCGAGCCTTCGCGAACGATGCAGCCTTCGACCACTTCGGAACGGGCGCCGATGAAGCAATTGTCCTCGATGATGGTTGGGCCGGCCTGCATCGGCTCCAGCACACCGCCGATGCCGACGCCGCCCGACAGATGCACATTCTTGCCGATCTGGGCACAGGAGCCGACCGAAGCCCAGGTGTCGACCATGGTGCCGCTGTCGACATAGGCGCCGACATTGACGAAGGACGGCATCAGCACGGCGCCGGGCGCGACGTAGGCGGAGCGGCGCACGATCGACGACGGCACGGCGCGGAAGCCCGCCTTCTCGAAATCGACGGCGCTCCAGCCGTCGAATTTTGAGGGCACCTTGTCCCACCATACCGCCTGACCGGGACCGCCCTCTATGATCTCCATCGGGGTGAGCCGGAAGGACAGCAGCACCGCTTTTTTCAGCCACTGGTTGACGTGCCATTTGCCGTCGGCCTGCCGCTCGGCGACGCGTGCGACGCCCCGGTCGAGCAGGTCGAGCGCCGATTGGATGGCCTCGCGCGTCTCGCCGCGGGTTGCGGTCGAAATCGTGTCGCGTTCCTCGAAGGCGTTCTCGATGATCTCCTCGAGGCTCGCGAGATCGGGCTTCGACATGAATTCGCTCCATTACCAAGCTGTTAAGGGCCGGCGCCTTAACCTGTTTGAAAGTCGCGCGGACCCTATGTGAAGGCTTGGGGAGGGTCAATCGCGGCAGCGTCACGGGACGGCGCAGGTGAATGATTGGACGGGTAAAGCAAATATGACTCCCATGGAAAAGGCGGGATGGACGCCGCTGCCGCATTCGGACGAGGATCTGGAGCGATCGAAAAGCGTGCCGGACACGCCGCAAACGCGCGCGGAGACATATCGGCTGGCCTGGAACGACCCCGATTTCATGACGCGGCGCGAGTTGCGCGCGGTCAGGCTGCAACTCGAACTGCTGAAGCCGGAGATGATCCTGGCCGAGCGCGGCATCCAATCGACCGTCATCCTGTTCGGCGGCGCGCGCATTCCCGAGCCCGGCGGCGAAGCCTGGGCGGCCAAGAACGAGACGCAGAAGAAGAACCTCGAGCAAAACAGCAAATATTACGAGGAGGCGCGCAAATTCGCCCGCCTCTGCTCACAGCAGTCGGCCACCTCGTACTATCGCGAATTCGTCGTGGTGACCGGTGGCGGGCCGGGCGTCATGGAGGCCGGCAATCGTGGCGCCGACGATGTCGGCGCGCCATCGATCGGTCTCAACATCGTGCTGCCGCACGAGCAGGCGCCAAACGCCTACGTGACGCCGGAACTCTGCTTCAACTTCCACTATTTCGCGGTCCGCAAGATGCATTTCGTCATGCGTGCCAAGGCCGTTGCGGTGTTTCCCGGCGGCTTCGGCACGATGGACGAGTTCTTCGAAACGCTGACCCTGATCCAGACCGGCCGCATGGAACGCGTGCCGGTCATCCTGTTCGGCAAGGCTTTCTGGGCAAGGGCGATCGACCTCGATTTCCTCGCCGAGCAAGGCACGATCACGCCCGGCGACCAGGATATCATCGATTTCGTCGACACTGCCGACGAGGCCTGGGGGATCGTCAGCCGCTTCTATAAACTTTGACATGCAAGCAAGGACTTGAAGCGCGCCGGCTGCCTCAAGCAGGGACTTCCACGATCGCCGTGAGAAAGCCGGCGAGGTCGTCGGTGACGAAGTCCACATCGTCCTCGTTGGCCGGGTCGCGTTCCCAGATTTCCGAGAAGGTCGGCTCGAAATTGCGCGGCACCACCAACACCGTGGTCATGCCCAGCGATTTCGGCACCGACAGGTTGCGGGCAAGATCTTCGAACATCACCGCATTTTGCCCGGTAACGGCGTGGAGTTCGGCAAATTTCTCATAGGATTGCCGCGCCGGCTTGGGGTTCAGTCCGGCTGCGACAATATCGAAAATATCGTCGAAATGCTCGAGAATGCCCAGCTGCCGCGCGGTGCGTTCGGCATGCCGGCGATCGCCATTGGTGAAGATGAATTTACGGCCGGGAAGCTGGCGAATGGCGGTGCCGAGGACGGGATCGGGCACCAGCCAGGAATAATCGATGTCGTGCACTTTCTCGAGAAAATCGTCGGGGTCGATGCCGTGGCGCGTCATCAATCCGTTCAGCGTCGTGCCATATTCGCGGTAGAGCTCCTTTTGCAGCTTGCGTGCTTCCTCGCGCGGCAGCGTCAGCAATTCTCCGACGTAGGCGGTCATCTTCACATCGATCTGCGAGAACAGATTCGAATGATGCGGATAAAGCGTGTTGTCGAGATCGAACACCCAGTCGGTGACATGGGCAAAGCGGGCGGGGTCGGGAAGTGTCGTCATACGTCCTTATGGCACGAAACGATCTTTCTAACAGGAGGTTTATCCACAACCTATGCGCGCCCTGGGTGGTAAAAATGGCGCCATGATTAAAATCTTAAGCATCGCCGAAAGGTGACATTCAGCGCTTTGCTGGAACCAAGACGGACCAGTGGGAGCAAGCGATGAATCGCATATTTCTAAAGTCTGCCGCCATCGCTTTCGCCTCCGTCGCGGTCTCGCTTTTGCTGACGCTGATCGTCGTGCCGGCAATGGGGTTTCCGATCAATCGCACCATCTGGCTGACATCCACCGTGTGCCCGCTCGCGCTGGCCTGGAGCGTCGGCGCCTATACGTTCTGGCAGGGCGAAAGGTTGCAGACCGCGCATCGCGAGCTCGCCCGCGCCCATGCCCAACTCGCCGCCGCGCACAGGCGCTTGGCGGAAAAGGCGAGCCGCGACGACATGACCGGCATGCTCAACCGCGAAAGTTTCTTTGCCGCTCTCGACGGCTCCCGGCGCAAATCCGATCGCGGGGCATTGCTGATCGTCGATGCCGACCATTTCAAGACCATCAACGACAGCTACGGCCATCTGATCGGCGACGATGCGCTGCTCCTGATTGCAAACGCGATAGAGCGTGGCGTGCGCAGCGGCGACGTGCTTGGCCGCATCGGCGGCGAGGAATTCTGCGCCCTTCTGATTGGTGCCACCGAACACGAGGCCAGGCGCATCGCCGAGCGCATCCGCCGTGAAGTCGAGCGTATCCGTTTCCGGCCCGTCGACGAACGAACGGTTCCGCTGACAGTCAGTATTGGCGGCATCACCTGCGGCAGAGACGCCGCAGTGTCGGAGCTAATGCGCGCCGCCGACCAGCGGCTCTACGAGGCCAAGCATCGCGGCCGTAATCTGTCGATCATCGACCGCGATATTTCCGAAGCCGCCTGAGCTCGGCCCTAAGCCTTCTGCTGCATTCAACCGCGCCGCTGCCAGACTGTCAAAATCCGAAGATGGCGATGCGGAACAGCAGGGCGGCCGCCGCCACCGCCACCAGAGCGATGCCAAGGCCAATGGGAGAGCCCCAGCCATACCACTCCATCGCCAGCTTGGCATATTTGAACTCCTCGGCCGGTGTGAGTGGGCCGCGCGTCGGGGTCTGATTCATGTTTCACTCCTTGCAGGCTGCGACAGGCCTTGCCTTGCGCCTGATGCAGCATATTACTATAATAGCCATAATGTTAGGCAGTTTGATAGTTAGATGATCGAAATAAATTCATCAAGCATGAATCGGGCCGACATGAAGACCGCCATCAGCCTTGCCATTATGGGCTGGCAGGACGCGACGCAGGCTTATGACGAGGCAGTGGGCGATAGGCTTGGGCTGAGTATGGCGGAACGCCATTGCCTGGCGCTGCTCTATGGCGGCCCGCGATCGGCTGGCGAGGTCGCGGCCGCAACAGGGTTGACGCCGGCCGCGGTCACCGCGCTGATCGACCGGCTGGAGGCACGCGGCCTGCTGACACGAACGCGCAGCCTTGAGGACAGGCGCAAGGTGGTCATAGAGGCGACGGAACTCACACGAGAACTATCGACGCGCTACTATGGCGCGATCGCGCAGGAGGGGGAAAAGGTGATCGCCACATTCAGCGACACTGAGCTCGCCACGATCCTGCGCTTCGTTACGGCGTCCCTCGACCTTCAGCGCGACCAGCTGGCCCGGCTGAAGGCCGAGGCGTTGGAATAACCGACAGCCTATAGGCTCGCCGGGTCGAGCGCTGGCTCGCCTTTGCGGCGCGCCACGATCGCCGCAAGATCGGCGGTCTCGAAAGCATCACGCAGGGCGTCGAACGACGGCAGCACGAAATAGGCACGCTGGAACTTGTCGATCTCGTAGCCGGTGCGCATTACGGTTTCCAGGTCGAAGGGGACATGGTGCGCCTCGCCGCCTTCGACCGCGAACTGAAGCTCCGTGAAGGATGACATCAGCCCGGCGCCGAAAGCCTTCAGCGGCTGGCCCGGCTCGCGTATCAGCCCGTATTCGACGGTGTACCAGTAAAGCCTGGTGATCATCTCGTCGCCGCCGAGCGCAATCACGTTATCGGCCTTTTTGCCATACATCTGCATGAAGTCGGCAAAGACCGGCTGCGTCAGGATCGGCACGTGACCGAAGAAATCGTGGAACATGTCGGGCTCGACAATGTAGTCGAGCTCCTTTTGGGTTCGCAGCCAGTTGGTGACCGGGAAGCGGCGGTTGGCGAGGTGGTCGAAGAACGGCTGGGCGGGGATGAGCCCCGGCACAGCGACGATCTCCCAGCCGGTGAGCTTGCGCAGCTTCTCGCTGACCGCACGGAAATCCGGGATCTTGTCGAGAAGGCCGAGCGCCGCAACGCCATCGAGATAGGAATGGTGGGCGAGCTTCCTGGTCAGCTTCGTCTGGCGGTCGCACAGCGTGCGCCACACCGCCTGTTCTTCGTCGCTATAATTGTAGCCCTGCGCCACGGTGAAATCGGCACGGCAGACCGAATAATCGCCGCGAAGGCCTCGCGCCGCGCATTCGCGGGCATAGTCGGCAACGTTCATTGTCATGGCTTGCTCTCCCTGGAAATCATGACCAGCCAATTGCCGGAAATTCTAGCCGGATCGCGCGAGGCAAATCAGCTTTGATGGTGGCTCAAACGCAGGGTTGGAGGTAAAAGGCTGCACGATCGAGCTTTGGGAGAGTGAAAATGCCTCAGTTTGACGAATTCGAGATCAAGATGCTCGACATCCTGCAGCGCGACGGGCGCAAGCCGGTCTCCGAATTGGCGCAGGAGATCGGCCTGTCGACGACACCTTGCGCGCGGCGCTTCGAGGCCCTTCAGCAGGCGGGCATCATAAAGGGCTTCGCTGCGGTGCTCAGCCGCCGCGCCGTCGGTCTGATGGTCGAGGTCTTCATCCAGGTGCGCCTCGTAACCCACAGCGACGGCTCGCCCGAAAACTTTATCGCCGCCGTGCAGCGCATGGACGAGGTGTCGTCGTGCTGGACGATGACTGGAGACTACGATTTCCTGCTGCATGTCATGGTGCCGTCGGTCGACGAACTCAATGCCTTCGTCATGCACCGGCTGATGCGGCTCGAAGGCGTGCGCGACGTACACACGCAGCTTGTGCTGCAGAACATCAAGGGGCCAGGTCATGTCCCGCTTGCACATCTCAGACGATAGGCATTTCTGCGGAAAAGCTGCACACGAACTGCTGAATCGAGCCAATCTCCAGAGCTAGATCGCCGACTACGACATGCGGACCGCCATTGCATAAGGTCCGCCATGAAAATCGTCCTGATCAATCCGCCACATACAGCTATCGGCAGCCGCGTCCCGGACGACCATCTGCCGCCGCTCGGTTTGCTGGCACTGGGCGGTCCGCTGATCGACGCGGGACATCAAATGCGGCTTGTGGACGCCGAATTCGGGCCGATGGCGCTTGCCACGCTGGTCCGGGACGCCTTGAGCGACCATCCCCACTGCATTCTGATCGGCCATTCCGGCTCGACGTCTGCGCATCCGACAGCCCTGCTGATCGCCGGCATGGTCAAGCACATCGATCCGGCGGCAATCCTGATTTATGGCGGCGTGTTTCCGACCTATCACTGGCGCGACATACTGGCCGAAACGGATGCCTTCGATGTCATCGTTCGTGGCGAGGGCGAGGCGACCATAGTGGCGCTTGCCGAAGCGCTGGAGAAACGCAAGCCGCTGTCGGATGTGGCGGGCA
The DNA here is from genome assembly GCF_040320845.1 of Mesorhizobium sp. M0601. Lineage (NCBI taxonomy): Bacteria > Pseudomonadati > Pseudomonadota > Alphaproteobacteria > Hyphomicrobiales > Phyllobacteriaceae > Mesorhizobium > Mesorhizobium sp. M0601. The sequence goes on along the minus strand of NZ_JAMYQK010000005.1, from coordinate 134,625 downwards.
TCGCCTTTCCTGACGATTTGCGCCAGCCCTTTGCCACCAAGCCGGCAAGAACGATCGCCAACCTAGACGACTACCGCATCGGCTGGGAACTGATCGATTTCAGTCGCTACAGCTATTGGGGAGGCAAGCGCGCGGTGGTCATGCAGTTCTCGCGAGGCTGTCCGCATCTGTGCAACTATTGCGGCCAGCGCGGCTTCTGGACGCGCTGGCGGCACCGCGACCCCGTGAAGTTCGCGCGGGAGATTGCCTGGCTATACCGCGAGCATGGCGTCGAACTGATCAACCTTGCCGACGAGAACCCGACGTCGTCCAAAAAAGCCTGGCGCGCCTTTCTCGATGCGATGATCGCCGAGAATGTGCCGGTGCTGATCGTCGGCTCCACCCGCGCCGACGACATCGTCCGCGACGCCGAGAGTCTGCATCTTTATCGCCAGGCCGGCGTCATCCGCTGGCTGCTTGGCATGGAAAACACCGACGAGCAGACGCTTGCATTGATCCGCAAGGGCGGCAGCACCTCATCCGACCGCGAGGCGATACGGCTGCTGCGCCTCAACGGCATCTTGTCGATGGCGACCTGGGTGGCCGGTTTCGAGGACGAAGGCTTGCGCGACCTCTGGCGCGGCTTCCGCCAGCTGATCGCTTATGACCCCGACCAGATCCAGGCGCTCTATGTGACGCCGCATCGCTGGACGCCGTTCTTCAGGATTGCCAGGGACCGCAAGGTGATCCAGCTGGACGCCCGCCTGTGGGACTACAAGCATCAGGTCCTGCGGATGACCCGCCTCAAGCCGTGGATGCTGTTCTTCGCCGTCAAGCTGATCGAACTGGCGGTGCAGTCGCGGCCCAAGGCCTTGGCGCGCATCCTGTTCCACAAGGATCCGGAGCAAAGGCATTCGATGCGCTGGTACACCAGAATGGGCCGCCGCGTCTGGTTTCGCGAAGTCTGGGGCTTTCTGGTCCGCGACCGCCGCCTCAAAAATGGCCCGACGCTCGCCGAATTCTGGGGCGCGCCGCAAGACGAGGAAGAGGAATCGATGGTTGTCGAACGCCTGCCGCGTAAGTCCGTGACCGCTATTTCGCCAAACGCTTGAGCCCCTCAGACACCCGGCCTCACGGCACGATCAGCGTGCCGGCGCCGTGTTCGGTGAACAGCTCGAGCAGCACCGCATGCGGCGTCTTGCCGTTGAGGATGACGACGCCTGCGACGCCGCGCTCGATTGCCTCGATGCAGGTCTCGACTTTGGGGATCATGCCGCCCGAGACCGTGCCATCCTTGATCAGGGCCTTGGCCTCGGCCACGGTCAGCTCGTCGATCAGCTTCTTGTCCTTGTCGAGCACGCCGGGCACGTCGGTAAGGAACAGCAGGCGCGTCGCCTGGCAGGCGCCGGCGATGGCGCCGGCAAAAGTGTCGGCGTTGATGTTGTAGGTATGGCCGTCGCGGCCGGGCGCCACCGGCGCCAGCACCGGGATCATTTCGGACCGCGCCAGGAGGTCGAGCAATGTGCGGTCGACCTCGACAGGCTCACCAACGAAGCCCAGGTCGAGCACCCGTTCGATGTTGGAATCCGGATCGATCATGGTCTTTCGTGCCTTTTCGGCAAACACCATGTTGCCGTCCTTGCCGCACAGGCCGATCGCCCACTCGCCCTCGGCATTGATCAGCGCGACGATCTCCTTGTTGATCGACCCGGCCAGCACCATCTCGACAATCTCGACGGTTTTCTGGTCGGTGACGCGCAAGCCGCCCTCGAATTTGGATTCGATGCCCATCTTGGCGAGCATGGCGCCGATCTGCGGCCCGCCGCCATGCACGACGATCGGGTTGACGCCGGATTGTTTCAAAAGTGCGATGTCGCGGGCGAAAGCCTTGCCGAGCGCGATGTCGCCCATCGCGTGGCCGCCATATTTCACCACGACCGTCTTGTTCTCGTAGCGCTGCATGTAGGGCAGCGCCCTTGAAAGCAGCGCGGCCTGCATTTCGGCGGTGGCGGCGACATCCGTCATCGGCGTGGTTCCCAGCTTGGCATGAACGGCGGCGTCTTAGCGGGAATTAGACGACGGGGCAAACGGCTTTGCTGTCACGATCGATCAAATCACCGCCTATGCCGGCCGCTGCAGCGGCGCCCGTCGGCCCAGCCAGCCCGAGATCCTTTCCATCTGCGCGGCGAACGACAAAAGCGTTTCCTCGTCGCCGGGGCGGCCGGCGGCCTGGACGCCGAGCGGCAGGCCGGCATCGGTGACGTAAACCGGAAGCGTGATCGACGGTTGCCCGCTGACGTTCTGGATCGCCGGCCAGTGGGTGAACCACAGGCTCTTGTCCATCAGCTGGCCGAATAGCGGCTTGAACTTCAGCAGGCCGGCGAGGCGCAGTCTGTCCAGAACATTCTCGATGAATTCGTCGGCGCCTTTCGGGTCCATGGTGCCGCAGGCGAGCGGCGGGTGCGCGATGACAGGCATCAGCACTGCATCATAATGCGCGGTTTCGGTGATAAGCCGGCGCGAGGTTGCGTGCAGCCGCTGCAGGCCGGCATAGATTTCGCCGGCCGAGAGAATTTCACCGAACCGGCTCATCACGCGCGTGGCGCGTTCGATGTCGCCTGAGATGGAGCGGCCGACGCGCAAGGCCTCGCCACGCATCGTGCCGGCCACCGCCGCGGCGACGGTTCTGGCGAAATCGGCGATGAAATCACGATCGATATAGGGCAGGTCGATCTCCTCGACGCCGTGCCCGCCTTCGCGCGCCAGCGCAATCGCCGCATCCAGAGCTTTCAACGTCTCTTCCGATATCGGCAAGCCGAGCGGCGATTTTCGATAGAAGGCGAGCTTGAGCTTGCCCGGATCGCGCCCGGCGGCCGCAGTGAAACTGCCGTTCGGCGAGGGTGCCGCGTAGGGCGACAGCGGGTCGGGCCCGTGGGTCAGGTCGAGCAGCAGGGCCGTATCGCGCACCGAGCGGGCCAACGCATGGTCGACGACGAAGCCGTACCAGCTTTCGGTGACGAGCGGCGTCAAGGGTACGCGGCCGCGCGAGGTTTTCAGCCCGACCAGCCCGGTGCAAGCGGCAGGCACCCTGATCGAGCCGCCGCCATCCGAGGCATGCGCCACCGGCACGACGCCGGCCGCGACCAGCGCAGCCGCACCACCCGAGGAACCGCCGGTCGTATGCGCGGTGTTCCATGGATTGCGGGTGACGCCGTAAGCCACCGACTCGGTCACCAGCCTCAGCCCGTGTTCGGGTGCGGTGCTGGTGGCGATCGGGATCAGGCCGGCGGCCAGATAGCGTTCCGTCATCACCGAACTGAAATCGGGGGTGAAAGCTGGGATGCGGCTGCCGCCATGCGTCGGCACGCCTTTCATGGCGATGCCGAGGTCCTTCAGCGCAAAGGGCACTCCGGCAAGCGGCAGCTTGTGGTCGACGGTTTTCGCTCGCGCCCGCGCCGCCTCAAAAAGCGGTTCGGCGATGGCGTTGATCTCGGGCAGGGTGGCCTCGGCCCGGGCGATCGCCGCATCGACGAGATCTTGCGGTGTGATCTCTCCCTTGTGCACGAGTGCGGCCTGGCCGGTTGCGTCATGCTCCCACAGAACCCGCTCGATCGACATGGTCGCCCTCCCGCTCATTGCAAGCTAGCGGGCGGCGATTTCATTGGCAATCGACGCTGGCGCTGCCGGTGCGCAAGACCATTTCAGTCGTTGCAAATGCATTGCAATCGCCTAATTTGGCGGCGGATGACGCCGCAGGACATCAGCAACCTGATTGTCCGGACTTCGATGAAGGACCGGGCTGCGTTCGATCTGCTCTACCGGCAGACCAGCGCGAAACTTTTCGGCGTCTGCCTTCGTGTATTGAAGGATCGGGGAGATGCTGAAGAAGCGCTTCAAGAGGTCTTCGTCAAGATATGGACGAAGGCGGACCGTTTCGCCGTTTCGGATCTGAGCCCGATCTCCTGGCTGGTGGCCATTGCGCGCAATCATGCGATCGATCGGATCAGGGCGCGGCGAGAGCCTGCCGCCTATATCGATGCCGCGCTCGACGTGGCCGATCCGGCGCCGGGGCCGGAGGCCATGGCCGTGGCGGGCGGTGAGTCCGAACGCATCTACCATTGTCTCAAGGAATTGGAGAAGGACCGGGCGGCGGCCGTCCGGGGCGCCTATCTGGATGGCAAAAGCTATGCCGAACTGGCGGAGCGCTATGGCGTACCGCTGAACACGATGCGGACCTGGCTGCGGCGCAGCCTGTTGAAACTGAGAGAATGCCTGGAAAGATGACGCTGGCTGACGACAATGGACCGGAACGTGGGGGCGACGACCTGTTCGCCGCCGAATACGTTCTTGGCGTTCTGGCCGCCGATGAACGCGAGATCGCGTCGCGCCGCATCGATGCGGACGCCGCCTTCGCGCGCCTTATCGATGCGTGGGAGGCGCATCTTTCGCCGATGGCCGCCGCCTATCCGGAGACAGAGCCTCCGATCAGGGTCAAGGAAGCATTGGACCGCCGGCTGTTCGCTGCAGAGCCGCGCGCCGGCCTGTGGTCGAGCCTTGGCTTCTGGCGCGGTCTTGCCGCCGCCGCCATTGCGGCGCTGGCGATCTACATCGCCGTGCCTTACTTCCGCCCGTCCACCGAACCGCCGCAGGCGCGGCTTGTCGCCTCGCTGGCGGCCGAAGGCAGCGACGTCAAATATCTCGTCGTCTACGATGCCGCCCGTCACGAGGTCGGTCTTTCCCACGTTTCCGGCGAGCGGGCGGCCGGCAAGGACTTCGAGCTGTGGATGATCGAAGGTAAGAAGGCGCCGGTGTCGATGGGCGTCATCCCGGCCGGTGCGACCGCGCATTTGCCCATCCCGCCCGCCGTCCAGGAGAAATTGGCGCAAGGCGCCGTGCTTGCGGTCAGCGTTGAGCCTGCCGGCGGTTCACCGACCGGCCAGCCGACTGGACCGGTGGTCGCAGCGGGCGATCTGAAGAGCATCTGACCGCTTCTCATCTCCGGAAGCAGACCTGAAATCTATCTCCCGTGATTTAAACGCCTGCAAAGCTTGTTAGCGGCTGTCGATCCGCGCCGGGCAAATTGCAGCGACAAATATTTTTTTGCGGAGAGGGCGAAACTCCAGCATTTCTATCGCGTATCTCCTTGCGTTCCCAAATGAGGGGAACGATAACCAGAGGAGATTGAAATCATGCGTAAATTCGCCACCCTTTTGCTTGCCGGCACGGTCGCCATTTCCGCGCTCGCCACCATTGCCTATGCTCAAAATCCGATGGTCGGCGGCGCCGCCATGTATGCCCAGAAAAACATCGTCGAAAATGCTGTCAACTCGAAGGACCACACGACGCTGGTCGCTGCCGTCAAGGCAGGCGGCCTGGTCGATACGCTGCAAAGCGCTGGCCCCTTCACTGTGTTCGCGCCGACCAACGAGGCCTTTGCGGCACTTCCAGCCGGCACGGTGGAGACGCTGCTCAGGCCTGAAAACAAGGACAAGCTCGTCAAGATCCTGACTTGCCATGTCATCGGCGCCAAAGCGATGGCCGCCGACGTCGCCAAGATGGTCAAGAACGACGGCGGCACCCACAAGGTCAAGACGGTCGGTGGTTGCGAACTGTCGCTCAAGGCCGACGGCGGCAAGGTCACCGTGACCGACGAGAACGGCAACGTCGCCAATGTGACGATCGCCGATGTCGAGCAGTCCAACGGCGTCATCCACGTCGTCGACAAGGTTCTCCTGCCGAAGATGTAACAAACGCACGCTGCCGGCGAAGATATCGCTAAGGGCCTCCCTGCGCACACTCCGCGCCGTTCACGCAAGATGTGGATAGGCGCGGAGTCCCGCTTTGAGGACAGCGATCGTCACCGGCTTTTGATTTCCGTGTGGCGGTCGAATTTGGCACAAGCAATGACAGGAGGAATGGCCATGAACCGTCGCGAGCTTCTTTTGAGTGGTGCGGCAGCCATTGGCGTTGTCGCAGGCGCCACCGCGCTGCGCATGGGCGGAGCCCAGGATGCACGCGCGGCTGAGACTTTCGAGGTTACCAAGACCGAAGCCGAGTGGCGCGCCATCCTGTCCGACGCGGCCTTCAATGTGCTGCGCAAGGAGGGCACGGAATACCCGGGCACCAGTCCGCTGCTCAACGAGCACCGCAAAGGCATCTTCGCTTGCGCCGGCTGCGGCCTGCCGGTCTATTCGTCAGAGACCAAGTTCGATTCCGGTACAGGCTGGCCGAGCTTCTGGCAGGAAATCCCGAATTCCGTCGGCAAGACCGTGGACAGGTCTTTGGGCATGACCCGCACGGAGGTCCATTGTCGCCGCTGCGGCGGCCATCTCGGCCACGTATTCGACGACGGTCCGCCGCCGACCGGGTTGCGACACTGCATCAATGGCGTTGCCTTGACCTTCAAGCCGGCGACGGCGTGAGGACGGCTGCGACCCTGACTTTGTCGGAGCGCGAGAGGACTTCGTAATGGTTGATTTTGCGCATGACCCCGAAAATCGCTTTTCGGGGTCATGCGCGAGGGCGCCAGGCGGGGGATCCAGCGCGCCTCAATGGCCTCCGCCACCGCCGCCCTGAGCGGCTGGCTTGCGGATCACCAGGGTGAATAGCCCAAGCGTCGCGAACAAAACCGTCAGCATGAAGAATACGTCCATGAACGACAGCAGCGACGCCTGCTGCTGGACCATGCCTGACAGTTTGGAGATGGCCGCCTTGGAGGCGTCGAGCCCGGCGGTCTGCTCGAAGTTGAGCGTCATGTTCTGCAGCTTCTGCTGCGCAGCGGCACTTCCCCATTGCACGTGCTCGGAGAGCCTGGCGTAGTGGAAGGCATTGCGGTCGATCAGCACGGTGTTGATGACTGCCAGGCCGACGGCGCCGCCGAGATTGCGGGTCAGGTTGAACAGGCCAGACGCATTCTTCAGCCGCTCAGGCGGCAAGGTTCCGAGCGCAATGTTGTTGATCGGCACCATGCAAAGCATCATCGAGCAGCCGCGCAGGATCTGCGGGATAAGCAGTTCATAGAAATCCCAGTCGGCGGTAAGATGGGTCATCCACCAGGTCCCCGTGGCGAAGCCGAAGAAGCCGATCATCATCATGATGCGCGGGTCCATCTTGTTCGACAGGATGCCGGAGATGGGCGCAGTGAAGAACATGGCCAGGCCGCTGACGAACAGCGCCTCGCCGATCATCATCGAATCGTAGCCGCGGATCCGCCCCAGGAACACCGGATAAAGATAGGTCAGACCGTAGAGGCCGATGCCGACGACGAAGGAGAACAACGAGCCGAAGGCAAAATTGATATTGCTGAAAGCCCTCAGATCGACAATCGGCTCCTCGGCGGTGAACACGCGCCAGAAGAATAGCACCGCGCCGAAGGTCATGATGACGGCGCAGATGAACACCGCCTGATCCTGCAGCCAGTCGTTGTTGGGACCTTCCTCCAGCACATATTCCATGCAGCCCAGGAAGGCGGCCATGCCGGCAAGCCCCCACCAGTCGAACTTGCTGAACAGCTTGAGATTGGGTTTGTCGAAGTCGATCAGCGACCAGGCAGCCGTCGTCACCAGAATGCCGGGCACGACGTTGACCAGGAACAGCCAGTGCCAGGACATGGCATGGCTGATATAGCCGCCGACGGTCGGGCCGATGGTTGGCGCCAGCGTCGCCACCAGGCCGATCATCGGCGAGACGATGGCGCGACGCGACGGCGGGAAGATGGTGAAGGCGGCTGCAAAGACGCTCGGGATCATGCCGCCGCCGATGAAGCCCTGCACGGCGCGGTAGACGATCATCTGGTCGATATTGGTTGCGGTCGCCGCCAGCGCGCTGGCCGCGGTGAAACCTGCCGCCGAGATTGTGAACAGCACCCGCGTCGACAGCATCCGGCTGAGGAAGCCCGACAGCGGGATCATCACCACCTCGGCAATCAGATACGCCGTCTGCACCCACGGAATCTCGTCCGAACTGGCGCTGAGGCCCGCCTGGATCTCGGCCAGCGAGGCCGAGACGATCTGGATGTCCAGGATGGCCATGAACATGCCGAACACCATTGCCAGGAAGGCGATGACGCGGCGCGTCGAGATGTGGTCGACCGGCACCGGTATGGCTGGCGCCGGCGCCGATCCTGCAGTTAGGGTTGCGGTCGCCATGACCCTTGCTCCCGGTTCCGCTTTACTTCGATGCGGAAGGCGCGGTGCGGCTGTCGACGGCGACGACGACGCTCAGGCCGGCGCGCAGCTTGCCCGTCTTCAGCACATCCGCGGGCACGTCTATGCGAACTGGAACGCGTTGCACCACCTTGGTGAAATTGCCGGTGGCGTTTTCCGGCGGCAGCAGCGAGAACACTGCTCCCGAAGCCGGGGCCAGCGACGACACGGTACCCTCGATGTCCTGACCGTCGATCGCGTCGACCGACACTCTGACCTTTTCACCAGGCACCAGCCGGGCAAGCTGGGTCTCCTTGAAGTTGGCAACGATGTAGAGCTTGTCCATTGGCACGACGACGGCGAGCTTCTGTCCGGGGCTGATCAGGTCGCCCTGCTCGACCGAGCGGTTGCCGACCACGCCGTCATAGGGTGCGCGCAGCACGGTGAAGGACAGATCCCGCACCGCCTTGTCGTGGGCAAGCTGCAGCGAGCCCAGCGTGCTTGCCGATTCCGCCCGCTGCGCCTGGAGCACGCCGATATTCGCCTGAGCCGCCGCGATCTGCGCGTCGGCGCCGGCTAGTGCGGCATTGGCTTGCTCGACCGCCGTCTGGGCATCGTCCAACTGGGCCTGGGTACCGACGCGGGTCTTGAGCAACTGGGCGGCACGAACCTGAGCTCGCTTCGCATTATCGGCCGCGGCCTGGTCGGCCGTCTTCTGCGCCTGCGCCTGCTTGAGCGAGGCGCGTGCCGCCTCGGTCTGGGCATCGATGCGGTCGAGCGTCTTGCTCAACGTGGCGATCTGCGCCTCCGCCTGAGCAACGGCTATCTTGTAGTCACCGTCATCGACGATCAGCAGCGGGTCGCCGGCCTTCACCTGCTGGTTCTCGGTCACTTTGACCTGATCGACATAACCCGAGATTTTTGGCGAGATGAACGCCGTGTCGGCCTGGACATAGGCATCGTCAGTCGTGATCATGAAGCGCCCGTCAGTCCAGTAATCATAGCCATACCAGGCGCCGGCGCCTAGCAGGGCCAGGCCGATGATGGGCAACAACATCGAGCGCATCGACCGCTTCTTCTTGGCGGGAGCCAGCGGGGTGACGTCGGCGGGCTTGAGAGGGGTTTCCGGCGCTTCGATCGCAGGCTGGACCTTGGCATTGGGGAAGGGGCGGACTTCGGCACTGGTGGGCGCGTTCGAGGACATGATATCTCTCTAAATTAACTGGCGCTGAATTTTGTCAGACTGAACCGTTCGGTTCGATCTCGACGTTGACTTAGCGCTTAAAGAGGACCATATCAAGAGCAATCGAACCGGATGGTTCGAATTATTTTACGAGGTGTGACATTATGGCCGAAGCCCCCAAGGCCGCTCCTTTGCCTGATTCAGGCCCATTGCCCGGCGCTGGCAAGGACCAGTGCGATCTGCTGGACAGCCTGCCGCGCGGCCGCCCGGCCGCGGGTCAAGACCCGGTCAAGCGCAGCCAGATCATCGACGGTGCGCGCCGTGTCTTCATCGAAAAGGGCTTCGAAGCCGCGTCGATGAACGACATTACGCGCGAGGCCGGCGTGTCCAAGGGCACCATCTATGTCTACTTCGCCAACAAGGAAGAGCTCTTCGAAGCGCTGATCGAGGAAGAGCGCGGCACGATTTTCAAGAACATGTACGAGGTGCTCGATCAGATCGGCGACCTTCGCCAGACGTTGGTGAAGTTCGGCATCGTGCTGTCCATGAAGATCACTTCGGCGAGGGTCATCCTGGCGCAGCGGACGGTGATCGGCGCCTCGGAACGCATCCCGGAGCTTGGTGCCCGGTTCTACGAACGCGGCCCGAAGCGTGGCCATGACAGGGTCGTCGTTTTCCTCAACATGGCTATCGAACGCGGCCTGCTGAAGATCGACGACGTCGAGCTTGCCGCCTATCAGCTCACCGAGCTGTGTCTGGCCGGTCTTTTCCGCCAGTGCATTTTCGCCTATCGCACCAAGGCGCCAAGTGTGGCCGAGATCGAACACATCGTCAGGTCGGGCGTCGATGTGTTCCTGAAGGCCTACGGCACCGAACAGCTTGCAGAGCAGGAACGGGCCTCCAGCCCCGCCTGACAGGCTGCCAGGGTCGGTGGCCTATCCGCCATTGGCGGCGAGCACGATGGCCGCACGCAATTCCTCGAGGCCCTCGCTCTTTTCCGACGACGTGGCGAGCACGAAGGGGAAGGCCGCCGGGCGTTTCTTGATCTTCTGGAGCGTTTCCTCGACCAGTCGCGGTACCCCCGCCGCCTTGATCTTGTCGGTCTTGGTCAGCACGATCTGATACGACACCGCCGCCTTGTCGAGCAGCGACAGCACCTCGTCGTCCTTGGCCTTGATGCCATGGCGGGCATCGATCAGCACGTAGACGCGCTTCAGCGTCACCCGGCCCTTCAGATAGTCGAACACGAGCTTCGTCCACTCGTCGACCTTTTCCTTCGGTGCCGTGGCGTAGCCATAGCCTGGCATGTCGACCAGCGCCATCGGCGGCAGATCGGCGCCTTCTCCCGAAAATCCGCCAGGCACGAAATAGTTGAGCTCTTGCGTCCTGCCCGGCGTGTTGGAGGTGCGCGCCAGCCCCTTCTGGTTGACCAGCGCGTTGATCAGCGACGATTTGCCGACATTGGAGCGGCCCGCAAAGGCGATCTCGGGCGGACCCTCCGGCGGCAGGAATTTCATTGCCGGCACGCCGCGGATGAATATCCAGGCTCGCGTGAACAATTCGATGCCGATCGTGGTCTTGTTCAACGCGTTCAAACCGCTGCCTCCAGAAGAAAAATGTTGCTGCCACGAATGGCATTGAGATTGCGGCTGATCTTTTCTACCGGCCAGTGCCACCACGCCAGCGCCAGCAGCCGCCGGATGGTCCTGTCATCGAAGCGCATCTTCACCACCTTCGACGGATTGCCGGCGACGATCGCATAGGCCGGCACATCGTGCGTCACCACCGACTTTGCCGCGACGATGGCACCGTCGCCGATCTTCACGCCGGGCAGCATAACCGCTTCCATGCCGATCCAGACGTCGTTGCCGACGATTGTGTCGCCACGCACCTCCTTCGACCATGTCGCCGGGTCGAAACCTTCCTCCCAGCCGTGACCAAAGATGTTGAACGGATAGGTCGAAAAGCCGGACATGGCGTGATTGGCGCCGTTCATGATGAAGCGCGCGCCTTCGGCAATGGCGCAGAACTTGCCGATGATCAGCCTGTCGCCGATGAACGGATAATGATGCAGCACGCATTTTTCGGCGAATTTGTCGGGTCCGTCAGGGTCGTCATAATAGGTAAAGTCGCCGATCTCGATATTCGGCGCCGTCACCAGCGGTTTCAGAAAGCCGACGCGTGTGTGCAACGGGATCGGATGCTTGATCGATGGATTGGGTCCGGTCATATCGAGCTCCGTCGGGCAACTGCCAGCCAGGTCAAAATAGCGCGATCCGTCCGGCAGTACCAATCGCTTAATCCAGGCGGGCAGCTTGTGCAAAAAGCCCCGGACGAACCGGGGCTTTTGGTTTCGCATCCTAGGAGCGCCGGCTATTCCGCCGGCGACGGTTTCTTGCGGAACAGCGCGACCAGATTGTCCCACAATTCGATCTTGGCGCCTTGCCGCTTCATGATCACGCCCTGCTGCAGGATCGACAGCGTGTTGTTCCAGGCCCAGTAGATGACGAGGCCGGCCGGAAAACCCGCCATCATGAAGGTGAAGATCACGGGCATCCACGTGAAGATCGCCGCCTGCGTCGGGTCCGGCGGCGTCGGGTTCATGCGCATCTGCAGGAACATCGTCACGCCCATGATCAGCGGCCAGACGCCGATCATCAGCATGTGCGGCAAGGTAACGGGGATCAGCCCGAACAGGTTGAAAATCGATGTCGGGTCCGGCGCCGCCAGATCCTGGATCCAGCCGAAGAACGGCGCGTGCCGCATCTCGATGGTGATGTAGAGCACCTTGTAGAGCGAGAAGAACACCGGGATCTGCAATGCCACCGGCCAGCAGCCGGCGAGCGGATTGATCTTCTCGGTCTTGTAGAGCTCCATCATCGCCTGCTGCTGCTTCATCTTGTCGTCCGCGTATTTCTCGCGGATCTCGAGCATCTTGGGCTGCACCTTCTTCATGTTCGCCATCGACGCATAGGACTTGTTGGCGAGCGGGAAGAACAGCGCCTTGACGATGACGGTGGTGGCAAGGATCGCCAGGCCGAAATTGCCGAAGAATTTGTAGAGCGTGTCGATCAGCCAGAACATCGGCTTGGTGATGAAATAGAACCAGCCCCAGTCGATCAGCAGGTCGAACTGGCGGATATGACGGTCCTTTTCATAGGCGTTGATCGTCGAAACTTCCTTGGCGCCGGCGAATATCTCCGACTCCACGGTCGTCGATTGCCCGGGAGCGATCGTGACCGGATCGGACAGGAAATCGGACTGGTAGCTGTGCGGATGGGGCCCGCTCTTGAACTCGAAATAAGAGAATTTGGGCTGAAATTCGCGGCCGCTCGGCGGCACCAGGGTCACCGCCCAGTATTTATCGGTGATGCCGAGCCAGCCGTCGGTCGACTTGCCTGGCTTGAATTCTCTCTCCGATTCGACCTTGGAGTATTTGTATTCTTGTAGGCCTTCGCTGCCGGTAACACCGATCAGGCCCTCGTGCAGCACATAAGTGCTGGCGATAGCCGGCTTGTCGAAACGGGTGACGCGGCCATAGTTCGACAACGTCGCGGGTGCCGAGCCCCCATTCTGGACCGTGTCGGACACGGTGAACATATATTGGCTGTCGACAGAGAAGGTGCGCTTGAAGGTCAGGCCCTTGTCATTGGTGAAGGTCAGCGTGACCGGCGTCGCTGGCGTCAGAGTCGCATTGCCGTCGGTCTGCCAGACCGTGTCAGGGCCGGGCAGCCTGCCCACATCCGGCGTGCCGGAAAAGCCGATCTCGGCGAAATAGCCGTTCGGCAGGGACGCCGGGTTGAGCAACGCGATCTCGGGCGAAGTCTTGTCGACCGTCTCTGTGTAGTGCTTGAGCCGGAGGTCGTCGAGGCGCGCACCGGTGAGGTTGATCGAGCCTTCGAGGCTCGGCGTGTCGATCTTGACGCGGCTGGTCGAGGCAATCGCCTGGTCGCGGCCGGCCGCGGTGACGGCTTCGCCGCCAGGCGCGTTCGGAATGGCGCCCGGCTGCACCGGTGTTTCGCTGGCGCCCGGGCTGGTGCCTTGGGCGGCCTTCTTCTGCTCCGCCACGCGCTGCTCTTCGATGCGGGCGGCTTCGCGCTGCATCTCGCTGCGCGGCATCACATAGAAATATTGCCAAAGCGCCAGGATCAGCACCGACAGTGCGATGGTGATGAAGAAGTTGCGGTTGTTTTCCATCGAAGCCCTTGGCCTATCGTGTTCCACGCAATCTGCGGGAGAGTTCGGCCTTCAACTGGCCGAACGGAGTGGTAAGCACGTCTTCGCGCCCGACGATGACATAATCATTGCCGGGCGCCATGTCATCGGCGGCATGCGTGCGCACGGCCTCTCTGAGCCGCCGCCGGATGCGGTTGCGAACGACGGCGTTGCCGACCTTCCTGGTGACGGTGTAGCCGACGCGCGGCGCCTCGCTGTCGCCGCGGCCCAGGACCTCGACGAGGAAAAGCCGCCCGCGGCGCTTTTCGCCGCGGCGGACAGCCAGGAATTCCGCGCGCTTCAGAAGCCGCTTGGGATGGGCACCCGTTGGCTTGCCGGTTGCGGGCAACGATCTTGTCTCTCGCTTGGTGCTCAGGCGCTGAGACGCTTGCGGCCGCGGTTGCGGCGGGCTGCGACGACGCCGCGGCCACCTTTGGTGGCCATGCGGGCGCGGAAACCGTGCCTGCGTTTGCGGACGAGTTTGGACGGCTGGTAAGTACGCTTCATTTGTTTAAATACCGCGGGGTGCGGCCCTTCTTGATTCTGTCACTTTGTAACAGGAGCTTTGCCGGGCCGGTTTTGGCGCGATCGAAACCGCGCCGGGACGAATGGCCCGAGCGTGAGCAGGCTTATAGAAAGAAGGGTTTTGGAAGTCAATCCAGGGTGTCGGGCCGGCGTTGTCGGACCGGCAGGGAAGTCCTTGCGGCCCTTTGTCCGGCTTCGACCAAGGATGAATTTGGCAAAAAAGCCGCAATCGCCTAATCTTGCCCGATCAAGCGATCGTGAAGACGAGCAGTCCCTAAGACAAGCAGCCGTGATGACAGGCAGCCGTGACGACGAGCATGAGTGAAGTCCCAGCAACCGACGAAAGCATCGCCCAGGCGAAGGCCGCCACCCGCAGGGTGCCGCTGGCGCGCGGCCTGTCGACCAAGCTGCTGCTGCTCACCATCGTCTTCGTGCTCTTGGCCGAAATCCTCATCTTCGTGCCCTGGATCGCCAGCTACAGGCTGAGCTGGCTGAAGGAGAGGCTGAGCACCGCCGCCGCGGTTTCCATCGTCCTGGTGCAGGGCGAACCTGCCTCGCTGTCGCGTGCCGCCCAGAACGACGTACTGATGGCGATCGGCGCCAAGGCGATCGCCGTGCGCGACGGCGGCGTCTCGCGGCTGCTGGTCGTGGCCGAAATGCCGCCGCAGGTCGACGAGCATATCGATATCGCCAATGTCGGCATGATCGAGGGTATGACCGGCGCGCTGGACACGCTGTTTTTCGGCGGCAAGCGGATGCTGCGCGTTTTCGGGCCGGTCGGCGACAGCGACAAAGAATTCGAGCTGATCATGCCCGACCACCGCCTGCGCAATGCCATGCTGATCTATTCGCGCAACGTCGCCTTCGTCTCGCTGCTGATCTCGCTGTTCACCGCCATGCTGGTCTACGCCGCGATAGACCTGATCATGATCGGCCCGATCAGGACGATGACACGCTCGATGCTGTCCTTTTCCGAGGCGCCCGACGACCCCGGTCGCATCATTCACCCCGCCGCCCGGGCCGACGAGATCGGCGTCGCCGAACGCGAGCTGTCGCAGATGCAGGAGCGGCTGCAGAAGATGCTGACCGAGCAGAAGCACCTGGCCGATCTCGGCCTGGCCGTGTCGAAGATCAACCACGATATGCGCAACATCCTCGCCTCGGCGCAGCTCATGTCGGACCGCCTGCGCCAGGTCAAGGACCCGACCGTGCAGGCCTTCGCGCCAAAACTGCTGCGCGCGCTCGACCGTGCGGTGTCCTACTCGGAGGGCGTGCTGGCCTATGGCCGCACCCAGGAGCCGCCGCCGTCGCGCCGCAGACTGCGGCTGCGCCAGCTGGTCGAAGACGTCCAGGGCCTGCTCGACATCGAATGCGGCATCGAATTCGTCAACGCCGTCGACCCGGTGCTCGAGGTCGATGCCGATTCCGACCAGCTGTTCCGCGTGCTCACCAATCTTAGCCGCAACGCCGTGCAGGCGATGGCGGCGGACACCGAGAGCGCCGTGGTGCGCCGCCTGACCATATCGGCCGAGCGCATCGGCAGCGTCAGCCGCATCGTCGTCACCGACACCGGCCCCGGCCTGCCGCCCAAGGCGCGCGAAAACCTGTTCGCGGCATTTCGCGGCTCGGCCCGCAGCGGCGGCACCGGCCTTGGCCTGGCGATCGCCCATGAATTGATCCGCGCCCATGGCGGCACGGTGGAGCTGGTCGAATCGATCGGCGGTCGCACCACATTCGCCGTCACCATTCCCGACCAGCCGGTTCGGCTCGACCAGGCCCGCAACGGTCTGCGCCGCCCGGCGTAACGAACCGTTTCGTTACGGACCGTTTCAATTCGCAAATGGTTGGTCCGAGACTACGAGCTATCGGCTCGGCCGCCGTGCAACGGCGTGTTCCGTTACGGGCCGTTCCGATTGGCAAATGACTGATCCAAGACGACGACCTATCGGCTCGGCCGCCGCGTGACGCGATCTTGCCTTCGCCGGCCGGCGCATGACGGCAAAACATGACGGCAAAACTTTTGGCCAGGATCGGCTTGCTTTTCGCAAATTCAGTCGCTAGGGAACAGCTCACATTCGCGGCCGGTCGCCAGGATCGGATCGCGGGGCTATGCAAAGCATGGCCTGTTGCGCGCCCGTAGCTCAGCTGGATAGAGCACCAGACTACGAATCTGGGGGTCAGGAGTTCGAATCTCTTCGGGCGCGCCATTAAACTCAATGTACGGCCCGGGGACATAGGTAACAGAATCTGCCGCCACTGGCCGGAAGGTTGCCTTGAGTGAGCGCCGTCCTTGCAAAGAGCGGATGGTCCGCTGATGCGACTCAGTCGGCCTGCTTAATCTCCGGGGCCGGTTCAGTCGGCGGGCCTGGCGTGCAATCCTGGCCAGTGCATTCCTGCACGGGATCTTTCGCCGGCGGGAGACAATTTTGGCCTTCACAATGAACGGGCGGCTGCGTTGTTGCGGCTTTATTGTTCTGCGGCACAGGCCGATCCTCAGCGCGAACGGCCGGCATTCCAAGGTCGATCATGGCCGTGCACAAGAGCGCAATCCGAAGCAAGTTCATTTTCGCCTCCGCAACTGACAGCGAGACGCAGATTATATCTTCGAACTGCGGCCAACATCCTGTCACCCGCGAACGGCGTTAACAGTGCGTTTCATTGCCGGTCGGAAGGGCGTACCGATTGAGATCGAGCGTCATCCTCTTCCTGGCGAAATAGCGCCAGAAACGGAGCTTTCGGCCAGAGGTGACTGAAGCCAACCTTCCGATTTTTCTGTACACCTGTTCGAAGGGTTCGAGGTGCGTTAGGGCCTCGCATATTCGAGGTTTTCAGTTCTTTCACGGGGGAACGTACATGACGGCGTTCAACAGCGTCCGTTTCCGGGTCAAGCCGGGTAGTGAAGACGAATTCGTCGAACTGTTCAGCAGCGCTCCGCGCAATTTCGAGGGATTGCGAAAAATGGCTCTCATCAAATCGGGAGATGGCGCCTTCTTCTCGATTGGAGAGTGGGACACGTTTCAGCATATGGTCGATGCCAGGCCCAAAATGCTGGGCAATCTTGATCGGTTCCGGCATACGTTGCAGCAGCTTGAGGGCGGATATACGGATGCTGTTTCCGGCGAGGCTGTCTTCGAAACGGACGGCAGGAGCAGCGGCAGGTCGGTATAGTTTCGCACTTCGAAAAGCTTATGCCGTGCGCCACTTCCCGGCTCTATCACCTAAACCGCACATTCCCCCTGGAAAGCTCTGCCACCGACCTGCATCCCATCAGCCGCATGTCGCGTTCGATCTCGGTTCGCATCAGGCCGAGTGCCCGTTCGACGCCGGCCTGTCCGGCGGCTGCCAGCGGGAAGAGATAGTAGCGCCCGACGCCGACGGCCTTGGCGCCCAACGACAGGGCTTTCAGCACATGCGTGCCGCGCTGGACGCCGCTGTCGATGATGACGTCTATCTTGTCGCCCACCGCGTCAACGATCTCCGACAGCTGGTCGAAGGGGCTGCGCGAGCCGTCCAGCTGCCTGCCGCCATGATTTGACAGAACGATACCGGTGCAGCCGATGTCGACGGCTTTTCTGGCATCGGCGACGCTCATGATCCCCTTCAGGCAGAACTGGCCGTTCCAGAAGCGGACCATGTCTTCGACGTCCTTCCAATCCAGCGATGGATCGAGGATCTCGGTGAAATAGCGGCTGATGGAAAGCGCTCCGCCACCGAGATCGATATGGCCGTCCAACTGCGGCAGGCTGAACTTTTCGTGTGTCAAATAGTCGATAGCCCATCTCGGCTTGATCGCGAACTGCATCATGCCGCCGAGCGTAAGCCGAAAGGGGATGGAAAAGCCGGTCCGCAGGTCACGCTCGCGGTTTCCGCCGGTGACGCTGTCGACCGTCAGCATCATCACCTCGACGCCGGACGTCTTGGCGCGCTCCATCATGGCGCGGTTCAGGCCGCGATCCCTGTGAAAATAGAACTGATAGACCTGCGGCGTCCTGTGCGTGCGGACTTCCTCCAGGCTGACCGTGCCGAGCGACGAGACGCCGAACATCGTGCCGAACTTCTCCGCCGCCGCGGCGACGACGCGCTCGCCGCTATGGTGAAACAGTCGCTGGAGAGCCGTCGGCGAACAATAGACCGGCATCGCCAGCTTCTGGCCCATGACGGTGACCGACATGTCGACCTGTCCGACGCCGGCAAGGACGTTGGGGACGAGATCGCAGTCCTCGAACGCCGCCGTGTTGCGCCGCAGCGTCGTCTCGTCGTCCGCGCCGCCATCGATATAATTGAAGATCGGACCTGGCAGGCGCTGTTTTGCCAGCCGGCGGAAGTCCTGAAAATTATAGCAGCTTTGCAATCTCATGAAATCAATCGGGTATATGCCGGGCCCGATGTCAAGCCTGTGCCATTGTCGATCGCCGGCGCTCTCGCCTCAGCCCGCCAGAGCGCCAACCGACTCCCGCTCCACCAGCGGGCATTCGAGCTTGGTGATGGGATAGCGGCCACGACCGGGAGCAGCGGGGACTTCGAGCTGCTCGATCGCCCATTGTCCCATCGCCATATGCGGCAGGATCGACGTCGTCAGCGGCGGGAACAGATGCCGCGCGATCTCCTCGTCGTCATAACCGATCACCGAAATATCCCGGGGGATGTGCAGGCCGGCCTCCTTCAGCGCCTCGTAGCAGCCGATCGCGGTGCGGTCGTTCTGGCAGAAGATGGCGGTCGGCCGGTCCTTCAGCGCCAAGAGCTTGACGGTCGCGGCATAGCCGGCGCTCGCCGACCAGTCGCCTTCGACGACCAGCGCCGGGTCGAACGGGATGTCGGCTGTCGCCAGCGCCCGGCGGTAACCCTTCAGGCGGTCCTGCGCCGCCTGCATCCAGGGCTCGCCGGTAATGGTGGCGATACGTCTGTGGCCATGGCTGATCAGGTGCCGGGTCGAGCTCTGGCCGCCGGCGATCTCGCTCGGCACCACGGCGGGGAAGGCATAGTCGGCGGTGTAGCAGTTGAGCAGGATGACCGGAATGTCGAGGCCGTAGAGATAGTCCGGCGCGACGATCTCGCGGGTGAAAATGGTCATGTAGATCAGCGCCGAAATGCCCCGCTTGGTCAGAGCCGCGATGGCACGGGGCTCCATCACCTCGTCGCCCATGGTCTGCGCCACCAACACGACATTGCCGGCGTTCCACGAGGCTTGCCGCGCCCCTTCAATGGCGACGACCGCCTCCGGGCTGGTCGCCAGTTGGTCGACTGCGAAGCCGATCACGCCATCCAGCCCGCCGAATGCGGCAACAGGGGCTCGCAAGGCAGAAAACACCGGCGGCGAATAGCCCAGCGTTCGTGCGGTCTCAATCACCCGCTCTCGGGTTTGCTGCGACAGCCTTATGCCCGGCGTGTTGTTGAGGACGAACGAGACCGTCGCCTGCGAACAGCCTGCGGCCCTGGCGATGTCGGTCATGGTGACGCGGCCCTTGGGGTTTTTCCCGGACGGCTTTCGCCGTCTGGTACCCTGAAGGACCGCATCCCGAAGTGGTTCGTTCACGTCGTTAGTCCCTCGAATTTCGCATTTATAAGGCAAAGCGGCGCTAATAGATATAATCTACCCTCTTACGCGATTTAGTCGCCAATCCCAAGCGGCAGCGACTCGGAAGATCTCTCTTTTGTGGCGAGAAATCCGGATCAACTAATACTCTTTACTAATATCTGCCTATAACGTCAATCCGTCATGCCCGGACGACATCGGACCGTGCATGTTCGGAATGCAAGCCAGCCTGGTATTGGACGGTTCCCGTTAGCCGAAGTTCGCCTGCCGTTTCGGGAAATGTCAGACAAATCGGACTATTTACGAACGGCGAATGAGTCTCTAAAGTCGATGATCGCGGCTGGAATGGCGTCGTTCCTCGCTGCCGGAACCCTGAGGAGGAGGGCGTCCAAGCCGCGTCGGCACGTTCATCATCAGCGAAAATTACTGAGTCAAATGGGAGGTTGAATATGAAATCTGTGATACGAAATGCGTCCGTCGCCGCTGCGGCCCTGCTGCTCGGCCTGTCCGTCAGCGCAATTGCGCGGGCCGACGACAAGCCGACACTGGCCTTCGTCGTCAACGGCGCTTCCGATTTCTGGAAGGCGGCCGAAGCCGGCGTCAAGAAGGCTCAAGGCGAACTGCCCAATTACAATCTGGAGCTCAAATATCCGGAGCAGTCCTCGGTCGCCATCCAGCAGCGCCTGATGGACGACCTGGTGACGGCCGGCGTGAAGGCGATCATGGTCTCGGCCGTCGATCCCAAGACGTCGACCGACGGGCTGAACAAGATCGCCTCGGAAACGGCGTTGTTCACCACCGACAGCGACGCACCGCAGACCAAGCGTGTCGCCTATATCGGCTCGTCCAATGTCGATGCCGGCAAGCAGGCGGCAGAGATCGCCAAGAAGGCCATGCCTGACGGCGGCAAGTGCCTCGGCTTCGTCGGCCTGCTCGGCGCCGACAACGCCAAGGAGCGCATCCAGGGCATGAAGGAAGGTCTCGCCGGCACCAAGATCGAATTGGTCGACGTGCGCGGCGACGACATCGATCAGGCTCGCGCCAAGAAGAACGTCGAGGACGCGCTGGTCGCCAGCCCCGACGTCACCTGCATGGTCGGCTTCTATTCCTACAACACGCCGCGCATCTATGAAGCGCTGCGCGATGCCGGCAAGCTCGGCCAGATCACCGTCGTCGGCTTCGACGACGATCCGATCACGCTGGGCGGCGTCAAGGAAGGCACCGTCGCCGCCACCGTCGTGCAGCAGCCCTTCGAATGGGCCTATCAGGGCATGAAGCTGATGGCTGCCTATCTCGAGGGCGACAAGTCGGGCATTCCCGCCGATGGCCTGATCATCATCCCGACCAAGATTATCGGCAAGGACGATGTCGACGCCTACGCCGCCAGCCTCAAGGCGATGTCTGGAAACTGAGCAAATTAGGTTGCGCCGGCTCAAGGTTCGTCTTGAGCCGGCGTTCTATTGACGGGCCTCGCGAGGCCCGTCAGTCTGAGACCAAACGGCTCACCGGCTGCTGTCAGGCGTGATGAATTATTCCGACCCATCCATCGTTGCATCCACGGCCGCTCCGTTCCTGAGCCTCGACGGTGTGCGCAAGACCTATCCCGGTGTCGTCGCGCTGGACGGATTCTCGATGGACGTAAGGCCCGGCGAGGTCATCGGCCTGGTCGGCGAAAACGGCGCCGGCAAATCGACGCTGATGAAGATCCTCGGGGGCGTGACCAGGCCGGACACCGGCACCATCACCGTCGATGGCGTCGCCCATGACGGGCTGACTGTCGAGGCAAGCATCGGCTCGGGCATCGCTTTCGTCCACCAGGAACTCAACCTGTTCGAAAACCTCGACGTGGCCGCCAATATCTTCTTTGGCCGCGAACCGCTGCGCGCCGGGCCGCTCAAGCTCGTCGACCGCGCCAGGCTGCGAGCGCAGGCGGCGCCGCTGCTCAAACGCGTCGGCGCCAATTTCTCGGCCGATACGCCGGTATCGGCGCTGTCGCTGGCCCAGCAGCAAATGGTCGAGATCGCCAAGGCGCTGTCGATCAAGGCGCGGCTGGTCATCCTCGACGAACCGACATCGAGCCTGCCGATCGCCGAAACCGACAAGCTGCTCGGTGTCATCAAGGCGCTGAAGGCAGACGGCATCAGCGTCATTTTCATCTCGCACCGCCTGCACGAGGTCGAGCGCGTCGCCGACCGCGTCGTCGTGCTCAGGGACGGCATGCTCGCCGGAACCTTGCCGAAGAGCGCCATCAATCACGACCAGATGGTCAAGCTGATGATCGGCCGCATGCTGAAGGAGCGCGAGAAGGCCGCGGAATCGGCGCGCCCGCCGGGCTCTGTCGCGCTGTCGGTCAAGGCCATTCGCACCGCTGCCTATCCCGACCGGCCCGTCGACCTCGATGTCAGGCATGGCGAGATCCTCGGCCTCGCCGGTCTCGTCGGCTCCGGCCGGACGGAGCTGGCGCGCGTCCTGTTCGGCATCGACAAGAGCTTTGGCGGCTCGTTCCAGCTTGACGGAAAAGATCTGGTTCTTGGTTCGGCCGCGGACGCAGTGGCCAACGGTATTTTCCTCGTCCCCGAGGATCGCAAGCTGACCGGCATCCTGCTCGACCTGTCGATTGCCCAGAACATTTCGCTGCCCAATCTGCCGGCGCATTCGCGGCGCTCGCTGGTCTCGGCCGGCGCGGAATCCGCCACCGCCGAGAAGCAGAAGACCGATCTCGGCATCAGGGCGCCCTCCGTCCAGACGCGCACCGGCACGCTGTCCGGCGGCAACCAGCAAAAGGTCGTGCTGGCCAAATGGCTGGCGATGAAGCCGAAGGTGATGATTCTTGACGAACCGACCCGCGGTATCGACATCGGCGCCAAGGCCGAGATCTACGGGCTGATGCGGGCGCTGGCCGATGCCGGCGTCGCCGTGCTGATGATCTCCAGCGACATGGAGGAGGTGATCGGCGTTTCCGACCGCATTGCCGTCATGCATGAAGGCCAGATCTCGGGCATTCTCGACAAGGACCGGTTCAGCCAGGAAAACGTGCTGCTGCTGGCGGTCGGCAAGCAGCCGAAGTAGTTCGCAGGCACTGGGAGAAGACGATGAGCAAGAAAGATCTCGGCCTGCTGATCCTGATCCTGGTGGTCGGCGCGGTGGTGGCAATCATCAACCCACGCTTCCTGCTGCCGATCAATCTCGCCAACACCTCGAACCTGATCGGGTTGTTCGGCATCCTGTCGATTGGCCAAGCCTTCGTCATCATCACCGGTGGCATCGAATTGTCGGTCGGCTCGGTGGTTGCGCTGCTCGGCGTGCTGTTCATCGACTTCATCGCCACGCGCGGCATGGCCTGGCCGGTCGCCCTGCCGCTGATCCTGGTGCTCGGCGGCATCATCGGGCTGGCGCATGGCTGGCTGATCACCCGGCTCAAATTGCAGCCTTTCGTGGTGACTTTGTGCGGCCTGTTGATCTATCGCGGCGTGGCGCGCTTCTACACCGCTGACGGCACCGCCGGCTTTGCCTTCGGACAGAACTTCCCGGAACTCGAGTTCCTGACGGCGGGGCGGTCCTGGGGCGTGCCGAACAGCTTCATCGCGCTGATCGTCATCGCCGTCGTCATGTGGGTGGTGCTGCACCGGTCGGTGTTCGGGCGCTATCTCTATGCCATCGGCAAGAACGAGGAAGCGGCAAAATATTCCGGCATCCGCACCGGCCGCATCGTCATGGCCGCCTATGTCATCTGCGGCGTGCTGACGGCGCTGTCAGCTATCTATTTCGCCATGTACACACGCTCGATCTCGCCGGCGAGCCACGGCCAGTTCTACGAGCTCTATGCCATCGCGGCCGCGGTGCTCGGCGGCTTCTCGCTGCGAGGCGGCGAAGGCTCGCTGATCGGCGTCCTGCTCGGCACCGTGCTGCTGCAGGAGCTGCAGAACCTCGTCAACCTGCTCGGCATCCCGTCCTCGCTCAACTTCGCCGTCATGGGCGGGGTGATCCTCATCGGCGTGCTGGTCGACCAGCAATGGGGCGTGTTCAGGGCGCGGCGGCGGATGCTGGAAGCCACACGCAAGGGCGTGGCGGGTGCTGCCGCTGAGTGACGCAAAAATAGCTGGATGAAATACGCCGACTGCCATGGCAGGTGGCGTGAGAGAGTCAGCCGGAGCTTCGCGACAGCAGTTCAGGTCGGTCTCTATTTGGAACGAAACCCGTATCTGAGCGTTTATTTAAGCTTTGCTGCGCGGAGGCGTCCCATGCCCACGAATCCAGTTAGTACCGCCAAAGTAGGAACTCACCCCCTCCACCCGATGCTGATACCTTTTCCTGTCGCGTTT
This sequence comes from Mesorhizobium sp. M0601, assembly GCF_040320845.1. Lineage (NCBI taxonomy): Bacteria > Pseudomonadati > Pseudomonadota > Alphaproteobacteria > Hyphomicrobiales > Phyllobacteriaceae > Mesorhizobium > Mesorhizobium sp. M0601. The sequence continues at coordinate 110,724 of NZ_JAMYQK010000005.1, read as the reverse complement.
CTTGTCGGTGCGTTTGTCACCGACCTGGTTTTCTGGGGGACTGCCGATGCCTTCTGGGCACGGGCATCGATGTGGCTGATCGGGGCAGCCATCGTAATGGCCCTTATCGCTGCGACAGCCGGTTTTATCGACTTCCTCAACGAGCCGCGCATTCGCGCCTTGTCCGACGCCTGGTACCACATGCTGGGCAACTTGACCGCAGTCGTTGTGGCACTGATCAATTTCTACCTTCGCTATGCTCAAGGCGCCGAAGCCGCGGTCCGACCATGGGGCGCGCTCTTGTCGTTCATCGTGGTCTGCATATTGCTGTTCACCGGCTGGAAGGGCTGGGAGATGGTGTATCGGCACCACGTTGCAGTTCTGGATACACCAGCGGATGCGCCAGCGAAGCCTTCGACAACCACTGCCACGGATACTCGTCACGCTGGTCGGGACCGGCACGCCGCATGAGGCCATAATCCCGAAAACTGGATACCGATTTCCAAAAAGATATCGGTTAGACAAGTAGCGCCCATACCGAATGCATCGGATGGGCTCTACTTCAGATAAGGCCCGACATGTCGGAGAAGGCCATGGCCTTGCGCAGCACCTCGGCGAAGCGCTCGCCGGCGGCTTCACGAGGGCCGCTATTGTCGATCGAGGTGACACCCGGTCCGGACAGCGCCACATTGGCACTGCGCGCCAGCCGTGCCAGCACTTCGCCGCGCGATTCGCGACCGCGCAATGCCAGCCGCTCGGCCAGGATATCCGGTGTAGCCGTGATCTCGACGACCGCCAGATTGGCGTAGCGCTCCCGCAGCGCCGGGATGATCGCGCGCGAGACGTTGGCGATCGCGACACGGCCGTTTGAGACCGACCAGTCGACTTCGGCCGGGATGCCATAGCGCAGGCCATGCGCCTCCCAGGAAATGGCGAAGGCGCCATCCGCTTCGGCCTCGACGAAGGCAACGTCGGCGAGCGTATCGTGATCCTCGGTGGCCGCATCGCTCGGCCGGGTGATCACCCGGCGCACGAACTCCAGCCGGCTCTCGTCGGCAAACACGGCGCGCGCATAGCCGATCACCGTGTCCTTGCCGGCACCGCTCGGCCCGACGACGGCGACGAAGACACCGTCGCGGATCGGAAATCCCGTAGCGGACAATTCACGCTCGACCGATGCCGACACCATCATGCGACCCGGCGTCCCTGCCGCCAGACCGTGCGGACGACCGGGACATGGTCGTCGACGCGCACGCGAACCAGATCGGCGCGCCGGCCGGGCTCGATGACACCGCGATCGGTGAGGCCGACCGCCTCGGCCGGGTTCTTCGAGACCATCGCCACCGCCTGTGGCAAGGAAATGCCCTCGACCACGTCGCCGAGGAAGAAGGCTGACTGGATCAGACTGAAGGGAATGTAGTCCGACGACAGGATATCGAGCAGGCCATCGCCGGCCAGCGTGCGGGCCGAGACATTGCCCGAATGCGACGCGCCGCGCATGACGTTCGGCGCGCCCATCAATACGCCGAGCCCTGCCTTTTTCGAAGCCCGTGCTGCCTCCTCGGTGGTCGGGAACTCGGCGACGCGCACACCTTGCTCGATCGCTTCGTCGACATGGCCGACGGTCGCGTCGTCATGGCTGGCGAGCACGATGCTGCGCTCATGACAAGCCGCGGCGATGAAGCTGCGGTTCGGGCTCGAATTCCTCGCCGATTCAGCCATCCGCTTTTCGCAGAATTTCTGGAAATCGCGATCGGTCAGCTTCAGCTTGCGCTGGTAGTAATAGGCGTAGGTTTCCAAATTGACGAACTGGCGCTGTCCGGGCGCATGGTCCATCAGCGACGCCAGCCTGACCCGCTCGTCGCCGTCGAAATTGGCGAAGGCCGTGAGGCAGTCCGGCGCCGAAACCTCGCAACGCAGATGGAGGAAATGGTCGGCCCTGAGCCGGTCCTGCTGTACGCTGTCCTCGATCGCGTCGGCCAGCTTGCGTATGTCGGCGGCCGTCAGGTCGGCATCCTCGTCCATGCCGACACGCAAGGCGTCGAGCACGGTGGTGATGCCGGCGGTCGCCACCTGGGCGTCATGCGCGAGCACGGCTGCGATCGGGTTCCAGCGCACTTTCGGCCGCGGCGCGTAATGGCCTTCGAGATGGTCGGTATGGAGCTCGACCAGGCCAGGGATGATGAAGTCGCCGCCCATGTCCTCGCCGCTGCGGCCAGCGCCGGGATCGATGGCGGCGATCACCCCGTCGCGCAGCACGATCGACCCTTCGACGATCTGGTCGGCCAGCACGATACGGGCATTGTCAAGAACGGTCTCGGCAGTCATTTCAGGCAGTCCTTGCAGCATTTTGCAGCCAATTGAAAATGAATTGGCGTCGCACTATCCGGTTGAAGCAAATAGCCATTTAGGCAGTTCTTCTGGCCGGGCGGCGCCCGAGCGCGTGATGCGACAGCACCATGAACGGCGCACCCGGTTCAGTTTCCACAAACAGCGTCAGCGCGTCCACCGCCACCGGCCGTTGCAGCACGTCCGTAAACAGGCTGTCGATTGCTAGGCGAAGACGAGGGCTTTCCTGTGACGACACCCGGCCGGACAGCGTCATATGGAAGCGAAACGTCTCGAAGACATAGGGATAGCCCCACTGGCAGAGATTGCGGAACTCGTCGGGCTTCAGCGAATCGGGGCTGCGCCGTTCGATCTCGGCTTCCGTCAACGGCGCGCGGAAGCGGTCGAAGTCGCGCACAACGTCGTCGGCGAAGCGGTTGAGCGCCGGCAGCGGTGCTTCCGGCACCAGCGCGAAGAAGCCGTCGATCTGGCTGACGACGAGGCGCGGGATCGTAACCAGCGGCGTCGCCTCGGCAAAATCGTCGAGTGCTGCACGAAGCGACGTTTCCGTCTCGTTGGAGGCCAGTCTGAAGGGCGCCTTCAGTGTCGCATGAAAGCCATAGCGGCGCGCCGAGGCGGTATGGAAGGCAACTTCTGCCGCCGACAACTCGCCCGCAGCCTCGACCGGCTTTGTGGCGGCACCGAATGGGTCGCGGGCGAGCCAGTCGGCAGCGATCCGTGCCAGCGGTTCGTCCTGTCGGGGGGTGAAATAGATCGCGTAGCGCATCGAAAGTCCTCGTCAGCCCCGCTGCCATAGGTGATTTCCATGACGAATTGACGAAGCTTTGCGGCGTTTTCGGTAACAAAACCACACAGCCGGGTCGTTAGCCGACGATTTTTCGCTTGGACCAGCGGTTGGGGCGAAGGGGAAGTGGTTAGGCCTTCATCAGCCATTCGTGCTCGGGCGCGTTGTGGAATTTCCACGTCCGCTTCGGTCCGGCCATGACGTTGAGATAATAGAGATCATAGCCGTGGCAGGCGGCGCAGGGGTGATAACCCTTGGGGACCAGCACGACGTCGCCGTCCTCGATCGCCATCGCCTCGTCGAGCGAACGAGCACCGTTCTGGTCGGCATCGGTGTAGACGCGCTGGAAAGCAAAGCCCTGTGGCGGGTTGAGACGGTGGTAATAGGTCTCCTCGAGATAGGATTCAGCCGGCAGATTGTCCTGGTCGTGCTTGTGCGGCGGATAGCTCGATGTGTGGCCGCCGGGTGTGATGACCTCGACCACCAGCAAGGAATCGGCCGGCTTGCCTTCCGGCAGGATGTTGGTGACGTAGCGCGTGTTGGTGCCTTTGCCGCGAACCTCCTGGCCGAGATCGTCGGGCGCGATGACACGGACCGGCAGACCGCCGCCCAGTCCTGGCGCCGAACAGACGGCAAGTTCGAGATCGGTATCGGCGCTCACCGACCACTCCGACCCCTGCGGCACATAGACCGACCAAGGCTTGCCTTCGAACGGCGACATGCGTTCGCCCAGCAAGCCGAGATCCTTGCCGCCGGCCTTGGCCTTGCCCTTGCCGGTGACGAACACCAGGCAGACCTCACGATCCGCGGTTTGCCCGGAAGCGCTCTCGCCGGGCCTGAGCCGATGCACATCGAAGCCGACATAGGTCCAGCCGGCGTTTTGCGGCGTCACATGAGCGACGCGGCCGTGGCCCTTATTGGCTTTGACGAGCAGCTTCGACATGGTCATTCCTTCGGTTCGGCGTCCGCCGATGACTTGTCCTCGTCAGCCGGCTTGTAGAGGTAGAAAAACTGCCAGACGGCATAGCCGGCGAAGCCGAGCGCGATCACGCCCCAGAACGGCGTGCCGGTGGCGAATTCGATCACCGACCAGACCAGGCAGACCGCGACAACGGCGACGCGCCGCCACAGCGGCCGGAAAAACGGGTGCTCGGAGTCTTTCATCGGATCACCCCCGGCATCGGATCAGCCCTTCCTCGCGAGCCTCAAGCATTGGGAAAGCCTTTTGTCTCCACCGTATAGCCGACCGCTGTCATCAGCCGCATCAATTCCTTGTAGCCGACCTGCGCCATCTTGAGCGGCGGGTTCTTCTTCGGATCCTGCTCGGCCTCGACCACGAACCAGCCCTCATAGCCATGGTCGGCGAGCCTCTGGACGATGGCGCCAAAATCCAGCGAGCCATCTCCCGGCACGGTGAAGGCACCAAGCGCCACCGCATCGAGAAAGGATTGCCTGCTACGATCCAGCTTGTTGATCACCTCCATGCGTACGTCTTTCACATGCACGTGGTTGATGCGCCGGTGGTGGTTATCAATAGCGCGCAGCACATCGCCGCCGGCAAAGGCCAGGTGACCCGCGTCGAGCAGCAATGGAATGCCTTCTCCCGAATAGCGCATGAAGGCATCTAGCTCTGGCTCGGTCTCAACTACTGCCGCCATATGATGATGGTAGGAGAGCGGCATGCCTTGCCCTGCACACCATTCGCCGAACTCGGTTAGCCGCCGGGCGTAGGCTTTCATTTCCTCGTCCGGAAGCCTGGGCTTGCTGGCGAGCGGCTTCGAGCGGTCGCCCTGGATGGAGCGGCCGACTTCACCATAGACGATGCATGGCGCGTTCACCGCCTTGAACAGGTCGATCATCGGCTGGATACGATCCTTGTTCTTCGCCATGTCTTCGTCGACCAGCGTCCCCGAGAACCAGCCGCCGCAAAGCGTCACGTCGGCCTCTTTCAGGATCGGCAGCATGATTTGCGGATCGTTGGGAAAGCGGCGGCCCATTTCCATTCCGGTAAAGCCAGCCGAGCGCGACTGGCGCAGGCACTCCTCCAGCGACACATCATCGCTGAGTTCGGCGAGATCGTCGTTCCACCATGCAATGGGGGACATGCCCAGTTTGGCTTTCAAGTCGTCACTCCAGTTTCAGACATTCGAGGCGCGTTCGCGGATGGCTAAAGAACCCGCCCGCTCAGCGCTTCCTCATATTTCTTGCGCGCCGCATTCACTTGCGGCCGTGCCGAGACTTCCGGCACTGCGACATCCCACCAGCTTCCACCGGCCTCGGTCGAAACCAGCGGGTCGGTGTCGATGACCAGCACCGTCGTTCGCGTGTTCTTCTTCGCTTGCACCAACGCCGTTTCCAGCCCGGCGATCGATGGCACTTTTTCGGCAATCGCACCCATGCTCGCAGCATGCGCGGCGAAGTCGATCTCGGGCAAGGCTTCGTGACGGGCGTCCTTCAGCAGATTGTTGAAGTTGGCGCCGCCGGTCGCCATCTGCAACCGGTTGATACAGCCATAGCCGCGGTTGTCGAGCAGCACGATGGTCAGCTTGAGGCCGAGCATCACCGAGGTCGCGATCTCGGAATTGAGCATCAGGTAGGAGCCGTCGCCGATCATGACCACGACCTCTTCGTCCGGCTTGGCCATCTTGACGCCAAGCCCGCCGGCGATTTCATAGCCCATTGTCGAGAAGCCGTATTCTGCGTGGTAGGAGCCGGGCGCGCCCGCCTGCCATAGCTTGTGCAATTCGCCGGGCAAGCCGCCGGCCGCATGAAGCAGTACCACGCCGGAGCCCATGGCGCGCTGTACTGCGCCGATCACTTGCGCGTCGGACGGATAGGCGGCATTGGTCGACGCCGTCACCTTGTCGGCATCCGCTTGCCAGTCCTTCTTGCCCGTGATCGCATTGTCGGTCCAGCCTGAAGGGGCCTTCCAGCCTTTCAGCGCCGCAGCGAGTTCGGCGAGCCCTTCCGCCGCATCGGCGACCAGCGGCAGCGCCTGGTGCTTTCCGGCGTCAAAAGGCTGCACGTTGAGCCCGATGATGGTCCTGCCGGCATGCTTGAACAATGCCCAGGAGCCGGTGGTGAAATCCTGCAGTCTGGTGCCGACGGCAAGCACGACGTCGGCCTCTTCGGCCAGCCTGTTGGCCGCCGAAGTGCCGGTAACGCCGACCGCGCCCATGTTCAACGGATGATCGTCCGGGAGCGAGGATTTGCCGCCTTGCGTCTCACAACCTGGAATGCCGGCGCCTTGCACCAGTTTTGCCAGCTCCTCGGATGCCTGCGAATAGAGTACGCCGCCGCCCGCGATCACCAGCGGCTTTTTCGCCGCTTTGAGTACCGCGACTGCGGCCGCCAGTTCGTTGCGGTCCGGGCGCTGCCGTCGCGGCGTCCAGAGTCGCTCGGCAAAGAAACTCTCGGGGTAGTCATAGGCCTCGGCCTGCACGTCCTGGCACAGCGCCAGCGTCACCGGGCCGCATTCGGCGGGATCGGTCAGCACCTGCATGGCGCGGTTGAGCGCCGGCATGATCTGCTCCGGCCGCGTGATGCGGTCGAAATAGCGCGACACCGGGCGGAGGCAGTCATTGACCGTCGCCGTGCCATCGGAAAAATCCTCGGCCTGCTGCAGGACGGGATCGGGAATGCGATTGGCGAAGACGTCGCCAGGCAGAAACAGGACAGGCAACCTGTTTACATGCGCAAGTGCCGCAGCGGTCACCATGTTGAGCGCGCCGGGGCCGATCGAACTGGTCGCGGCCATGAAGCGGCGGCGGAAATTGGCCTTGGCGTAGGCGATCGCCGCATGCGCCATTGCCTGCTCGTTATGGGCACGGAAGGTCGGCAGTTCGTCGCGAACCTGGTAGAGCGCCTCGCCGACGCCGGCGACATTGCCGTGGCCGAAGATCGCCCAGACTCCGCCGAAGATCGGCACTTTCTTGCCGTGCATCTCGGTCATCTGTCGGGCAAGAAAGCGGGTCAGCGCCTGCGCCATCGTCAGGCGGATTGTCTTGGTCATGTCGGTTCCTCCGCAGTGCTTATGTCGCGCCTTCTTATGCTGCTTTGCGACCGCGCGCGGCAAGCCATGCCTCGGTCAGTTTTTCGAAACGCGATGCCATGTCGGCCACCGCCTCCTCGTCCGACATCTTGCCGGCAAGCCATTGTTCGGCCGCGTTAATGAAGATGGTGCGGCCGACAGCGAAGCCTTTGACGATAGGCGCCTTGGCGGTGGCGGCGAAGGCCGCTTCCAGCTCGTCCTGCGGCGCTTCCAGGCCAAGCAGCACAATTCCACGGCACCACGGATCGTGCTTCAGGATCACCGCTTCGATCTTTGCCCATGCGCCGGCCGATGCCTGCGGTTCGAGCTTCCACCAATCGGGCTTGATGCCGAGTGCGTAGAGTTCCTCGAGCGCGCGCGGGATGGTCATGTCGTCGAGCCTGCCGTGCTTGCCGGCGATGATCTCGACCAGAAGTTCTCTGCCCATTTTCCGCGCGGCCTCGAACAAAGCGCGCAGTTTCTGCTGCTGTTCGCTCTTCAGCGCCGCGGGATCGTCGGGATGATAGAAGCACAGGCACTTGATGCAGTGGTCGACCGGCCATTCGGTCAGTTGCGAACCTATGTCTTGCGAGAACTCGAAGCGAAGCGGCCGCGAACCCGGCAACTCGACCGGCCGGCCGAGCCAGGCGAAGGAATGGTGGGCGAATTCGAACATCGCCTCGCGTCCGTATTTTTCGTCGAGCAGCATGCCGTAGCCGGCGCGGCCAGCCGCGACCTTGGCCGCAGCCTTGACCGTCAGCACCTTGAAAGCCGGGATTCGCGACGGATCGGCGCCGGCTTTTGCCGCGACATCCTCCAGCTGGACGCGGTGGTCGCAGGCGAACGCCATCAGCGAGGGGATGTCGCGCCGGCGCGTGGTCGCCCAATGGATGTGATTGATCGCCTCGTCCTTGCGCAGCGCCAGATGCTTGCTGCCGTTTTTCAGGAAGAACTGCAATTCCTCGAAAGTCGGGTATTCCGGTGCGCAGAGGAGCCGCGACACGGCAAAGGCGCCGCAGGCATTGGCCCAGGTCGCCGCCGTCGCCAGGCCTTCCTCGCCGAGCCAGCCGCGCAGGAAGCCCGACATGAAGGCGTCGCCGGCGCCGAGCACATTGTAGACCTCGATTGGAAATCCCTTGCCGACGATACCGTCCTCGAGGTCGTCGCTGATCGGCCCGTCATAGACGATGCAGCCCATGGCGCCGCGTTTCAGCACGATGGTTGCCGCCGACAGCGAGCGGATGGTTTTCAGCGCGCTCAGGCAATCGTCTGCGCCCGAGGCGATCATGATTTCCTCTTCGGTGCCGACGATGAGATCGCAATCGGGCAGCACCGTCTTCAACTGCGCCGAGACGCGGTCGGATTTCACATAGCGCTCGAAGCCTTCGGCGTGGCCGGCGAGACCCCAGAGGTTGGGGCGGTAGTCGATGTCGAACACCACCTTGCCGCCCTTGGCTTTCATGACACGGATCGCCTTGCGCTGGGCGGCGTCGCTGTTGGGCCGTGAAAAATGCGTGCCGGTGACGACGACCGCGCGTGCCGAAGCGATAAACGCCTCATCGATATCGTCTTTCGAAAGCGCCATGTCGGCGCAATCGCTGCGATAGAAGATCATCGGCGAGACGCCTTCATCCTCGACCGACAGCAGCACCAGGGCGGTCAGCCGCTCCGGATCGGTCTTGAGGCCTTGGACCGAAACGCCCTCGCGGGTCAGCTGCTCGCGGATGAAGCGGCCCATCTGCTCATTGCCGACGCGGGTGAGCAGCGCCGAGCGCAGGCCGAGCCTGGCAGTACCGACCGCGATATTGGCCGGACAGCCGCCGACCGACTTGGCAAAGGAAGTAATGTCCTCGAGGCGCGAGCCGATCTGCTGACCATAGAGATCGACGGAAGCGCGGCCGATGGTGATAATGTCGAGCGGCGCATGTCTCGCTTCCACGGCTTCGCCCATTCGAACCTCCCATCGGCTTTGTTGTTTTGGGTAACACGCGCGAGCGGCAGCGTGGCGCCGGCAATATGAAATAATAATTCCAATCCATAGTCAATATGGAACGAGCATTCCCAAGGCTGAAAAGTGCTGTGCAAGGCTCGCGCGTTCAGAAACTTTGAAGTCAGACGAACGTCAAGTGTCTACCACTGAAACCAGCTGATTTACCAAGGAAGCGGGCCATCATCGTTGAAGTACCCGGCGGTCGGGCCATCGGCGTCCAAGGTCGCCAGGTGAATGACGATCTCGGCCGCCTGCTGCACCGTGCGGTGACCTTTATACCCGTTGAGATCGGTGGCAGTGTAGCCGGGCGCCGCGGCGTTGACCTTGATGCCTTGCGGCGCGAGCTCCCTGGCGAATGCCACCGTGATGGCGTTCAAGGCTGTCTTGGAGCTGCCGTAGCCCATCATGTTAACGGCGTGGTTCGCAGTGGCGGGATCGAGCGCCCGGCCGATGGACCCGGTGGAGCTGCTCACCATCACGATCCGGGCAGCAGGTGCTGCTAGCAGCAGCGACAGGAATGCCTGGGTCACGCGGATCGGGCCGAAGACATTGACGTCGTAGGTGGCCTGGATGTCGGCGATCCGCTGCTGGCTCGGCGGCAGGTCGTAATTGATGGCGACGCCGGCGTTGTTCACCAGCACGTCGAGGCAGGGGCTGGCCTGCCTGAATGCCTCGGCTGCCGCCTTCACACTGTCATCCCGCGTGACGTCCAGCTCAAGCCACTCCACGTCGAGGCCTTCGGCGCGCAATGCCTGCGCCGCCGCCATGCCGCGTTCGGCGCTCCTGGCGCCGAGCCAGACCTTGAAGCCCTTGGTCGCCAGTTGCCGGGCGATTTCACGGCCTATACCCTTGTTGGCGCCGGTCACCAGCGCGCTTTTCGATGTCGTCATATCGGTGTCTCCATGTTTGCTGTGGAAGACCCACAAATGGCGCGAGACAGCGGGCGCCGCGCGCCGGAAATTCTCCGGTTCTTGCCTAATCCTCTCACGCTGTTGCGCAGCCGGTGCGAATGCGCGATGCTGGCGCAATGAGCGAAGCGCTGCAGGAGTTGATCGAGATCGCCAGCCGTCATGCGCGCGGGCGACGAACAAGAACGGCGATTCCCCGCGTTTCGATCGGCCGCAGCGAAGTCGCCACGGCGCCAATACCAGGGGTGTGGGGGTCGGGGATCTTATTCGTACTGCAGGGCGCGAAGACGGTTCTGATCGGCGACCGGGCTCTTCGTTACAATCCGGCCAGCTATTTCATCTATACTGTCGAGACGCCCACCATCAGCCAGATAATCGAAGCGAGCGCGGCGCGTCCTTACCTGGCCATTGGCTTGACCCTTGACCTGCAGGCCGTCGCCGCGCTCCTCGTCGAGCACGCGCCGGCCCTCAGGGGCGATAGTTTCTCCACCTCTCCCGCTGATGACGACCTGCTCGACGCGTTGCGTCGAATGCTGCGGCTGCTTGACCGGCCAGCGGAGATTCCCGTGCTCGCGACCATGATCGAGCGAGAGGTGCTGTTTCGGCTCCTGCAAGGCCCGCAAGGCGGAAAGCTTCGTGAACTTGCGCGCGCCGATGGCCATCTGTCCCGGATTGGCCGGGCGATCGCCTGGATCCGTTCGCATCCCCATCAGCCGGTCCGGGTCGGCGACCTGGCCGAGATTGCCCGTATGAGCAGTGCTGCGTTTTATCGTCACTTCAAGGCGGCGACGGCCATGAGCCCAATCCAGTATCAAAAGCAAATCCGCTTGCTGGAAGCCCGCCATCTGCTGATTGCCCAGCCGGGCAACGTCGCACGTGTCGCCTTCGCCGTCGGCTATGAGAGTGCTTCCCAGTTCAGCCGGGAGTATGCCCGCCAGTTCGGGTCGCCGCCTGCACGCGACGCAGCGCGGCTTTCGGCAGAAGGCGAAACGGCAATAGAGGTGATCTAAGGCTTGCGCTTGCGGCCGCTGTCGCGCCGCTTCTCGCCGACCGCGACGGTCAGCGCCATAGCCAAAGCCATCGTCGCCGACAGCGAGCGGAAGCCGGCGAAATCGGCCTCGGCGACCTCGAACCAGACCCTGGCGAATTGGGCGAGTGGCGAAAAGGAGCTGTCGGTAATCGCCACGATCGGCACGCCTTGCTCCGAAATGACGCGCGCCTCCTCGATGGTGGCCGGGGCATAGGGCGAAAAGCTGATGGCGATCACGGCGTCCCTTGGAGAGGCAAAGCCGATCATCTCTGCATTGAGGCCGGCGGCCGATTCGATCAGCTGGTTGCGGATCTTGAGCTTGCCCAATGCATAGGCGATATAGGAGGCGACCGGGTAGGAGCGCCGCTTGGCCAGCACGTAAATGGTTTCGGCCTTGGCCAGCACGGTGATCGCATCTTCGAAATGGTCTTCATTCAGCGTGCGCGAAATGTCGTTGAGCGAGGTACTGGCTGCGGCAACAAAACCGTCGAAAATCGCGCGGTGGCCGGCGCCTTCCTCGGCCTTGGCGCGCAATGCCGCCAGCCTTTCATCATAGGATGAGTTGCGCTCGCGCAGGCGCTCGCGAAACACCAACTGCAGGCTGGTGAAACCATCAAAACCAAGCTGCTGGGCAAAGCGGATCAGGGTCGAAGGCTGGACACCGGCGGAAGCGGCGATGCTGGCAGCGGTGCCGAAGGCGATATCGTCTGGGTTGTCGAGCGCATAGGCGGCGATTTGGGCGATACGTTTCGGCAGGCTCTGACGCCGCTCCAGTATCGTCGCCCGCAGCGTCTCGAAATCGCGCGGCACCCGTTCGTCCATCGTCGCTCCGCCTAGGCTCATCGTCTGGTTCCCTCTGTGGCCCATCATAGCGGGCCTGTGCAAGAACACCATAAAAAATGAGACAAGCGTTCCATCTGCAGACAAAATGGACTAATTCATCCACACAAATTTTGCGCACAGGGAGGCAAGCGGATGGTCGGGGTAGGTCTTATCGGCACGGGTTTCATGGGCAAGTGCCACGCCATTGCCTGGAACGCGGTCGGCACCGTCTTTCCCGATGTGGCCAAGCCAAGGCTGGTCCATCTGGGCGAGGTCAACGAGGATCTTGCCAAACGCCGTGCCAGCGAATTCGGCTTCGCCAAGGCGTCCGGTGACTGGCGCGCCGTCGTCGACGACCCGGATGTCGATGTCATCTCGCTGACCACGCCGAACCAGTTCCACCCGGAAATGGCCATCGCCATCCTCGAAGCCGGCAAGCATCTGTGGTGTGAAAAACCGATGGCGCCAAGTTTTGCGGAGGCGCAAGCAATGGCTGCGGCGGCCCAAAAGTCCGGCAAGGTGGCCGCGCTCGGCTATAACTATATTCAGAATCCAGCGATCCGCCATATCGGCGCGCTGCTCGACGAGAAGATCATCGGCGAGGTCAACCATCTGCGTATCGAGATGGACGAGGACTTCATGGCCGATCCGGAGGCGCTGTTCTTCTGGAAGCACGAGGCGGCGTCCGGTTACGGCGCGCTCGACGATTTCGCCGTGCATCCGCTGTCGCTCATCGCCGTACTGTTCGGCCGCGTTGCCCGCGTCATGTGCGACATGGCCAGACCCTATGCCGACCGCCGCGTCGCCTCGGGCGGGCGCCGCGCGGTCGAGACCTACGACATCGCGAGCATCCTGATGCATCTCGAAAACGGCATCGCCGGCACGCTGCTGGTCAACCGTTCGGCCTGGGGCCGCAAAGGCCGGATCGCCATCCAGATTTTTGGCTCGAAGGGCTCGATCCTGTACGACCAGGAGCGGATGAATGAGTTCCAACTCTATCTGACGGCCGACCGGCCGACCGAGCAAGGCTATCGCACCATCCTGGTGGCGCCGCATCATAAGCCTTATGACGCCTTCCTGCCGGCGCCCGGCCACGGCCTTGGCTTTAATGACCTCAAGATTATCGAATGCCGGGAACTGTTGACGCGACTTGCCGGCAAGCCGGCGCGGATCATCGATTTCGACGAAGGCCTGGAGATCGAGCGCACGGTGCACGCGATGGCGCGCTCGTTCGCGGAACAGCGCTGGATGGAGGTGCGGTAGTAAGCCCGCGCTGGTCTCCCCTTCCCCCCTTGTGGGAGAAGGGGAGACCGAGCGAAGCTCGGTCGGATGAGGGGTGTTGGACGGATCGCTACAGCGAAGAAATAACCGCTTAAAATCCCTCAATATTTTTGCGCCGAGTTTCTTCCAGCACCCCTCATCCGGCTCGGCGCTGCGCGCCGATCCACATTCTCCCACAAGGGGAGAAGGTGAAGTGCTCAGGCGGCTCCTGGCCGGCCGGCGATCATGGCGCGGCGCACCGACCGGCGCTGCTCGACGGCGTCGGCAAGGCCGTGCAGCACGGTCTCGGTGGTCGCCCAGTCGATGCAGCCATCGGTGATGCTCTGGCCATAGAGGAGCGGCTTGCCGGGCACGACATCCTGCCGGCCGGCGACAAGGTTGCTCTCGATCATGACGCCGATGATGCGCTCGTCGCCTGCCGCGATCTGGCCCGCCACGTCAGCCGCCACCAGCGGCTGGTTTTCCGGCTTCTTGTTGCTGTTGGCATGACTGACATCGATCATCAGCCGAGGTGCCACGCCGATCCGGCCGAGCTCAGCGGAGGCAGCAGCTATGCTTGCCGCGTCGTAGTTGGGCACAATGCCGCCGCGCAGGATGACGTGGCAGTCCTCGTTGCCGGTGGTCGTCGCGATGGCGCTGCGCCCACCTTTCGTCACCGCCATGAAATGGTGCGGCTGGGCGGCGGATTTCACCGCCTCGGCCGCGATCCGCAAATTGCCGTCGGTGCCGTTCTTGAAGCCGACCGGGCAGGACAGGCCTGATGCGAGTTCGCGGTGGATCTGGCTCTCGGTCGTGCGCGCGCCGATCGCGCCCCAGGCGACGAGGTCGGCAATGTATTGCGGAGTTGTCATGTCGAGGAACTCGGTCGCTGAGGGAAGGCCGAGATTGTTGACCGCCGAGAGCACGTTGCGGGCCATCCGCAGACCCTTGTCGATGTTGAAGCTGCCGTCGAGGTCGGGATCGTTGATCAGGCCCTTCCAGCCGATCGTCGTGCGCGGCTTCTCGAAATAAACCCGCATCACGATCTCCAGCCGGTCCGACAGGTTTTCACGCAGCGATGCCAAACGGCTGGCATAGTCTACGGCGGCGGCCGGGTCGTGGATTGAACAGGGGCCGACGACGACCACCAGCCGATCGTCGGTGCCGGTCAGCACCGCGTGGATCGCATTGCGTGACGCGGCAACGGTGCGCGTCGCCGTCAGCGTGCGCGGTATCTCCCGCATCACCTCGTCCGGCGTGCTCAATTCCCTTATTTCTTTGACCCGAAGATCGTCTGTGGTCGTCAACACGGCTTATGCTCCTGATTGGGAGACCTGCCGGCTGAAACAAAAAAGCCGCCAGGTCTGGCGGCTGTTCGGATATTGTTGCTGCAATCTTCAGATCGAGCGCAATCCTCCCGCCGCCAGCGAGCTCATAAAGTACCAATATGTGGCGGTCAGGTTGATCATGAGGGCTGATATAGTCGATGCGGATGCGCTTGTCACGTGCCTGGTGAGGAGGAGGTTTACTCCAGCCCATTCGCGATTGGCTGAAGCCCCCCGAACTTCGTCATCCTCGGGTCTGCGCCGCGTCGCTGCGCTCCTTGCTCCGCCCGTGGATGACGAAGCGTTCCGCTAGACTTGCCGGCGTTATTCCGGCGACGACCCGGCGACGCTCTGGTCGTAATCGACCAGCGACCCGGTCATGACGCCGGACTGCGGGCTGATCATATAGCTGATCAACCGGGCAAGCTGTGCCGGCTTCACCAATTGACCCATCGGCTGCGCGGCCTCGGCCCTTTCCAGCCAGTCGTCCGGGGCGTCGTGCCATTTCTTCTGCACGATCGCCTCGCCTTCGGTGTCCATCCAGCCGGGCAGCACCGCATTGCAGCGGATGCGATTGCCGCGATAGGCATTGGCGACATTCTTGGTGAGTGTCGCCAGCGCTCCCTTGCTTGACGAATAAGGCGCCAGGAACGACTGGCCGCAATGCGCCGACATCGACAGCACATTGACGATCGAGCCCGGTACCTGGCGCGCCAGCAAATGCGCCACCACGCCCTGCATCAGGAAAAACGGGCCGCGCACATTGGTCTGGAATATCTGGTCGAACAGATCCTCGGAGGTCTCGACCAGCGAGCCGCGAGCCGAGGTGGCAGCGGCGTTGACCAGCGCGTTGACGGAACCAAAATGGCCAATCGCCGTTTCGACCGCACGCTTGCAGTCGGCCACTTTTGAGACGTCGGCGCTGATGAAGATGGCATCGACGCCTGCCCCCTTGAGGATGGCGACAGCCTTGTCGCCCTTCTCCTGCGAGCGGCCGATCAGCGCCAGCGCCCGGCAACCCTCATCGGCCAGCGCTTCGGCGACGGCAAAGCCGATGCCTTGTGCGCCGCCGGTGACGATGGCGCGTGTTTCGGAATTGCGACCGGCTGAACCGTTCATCGCCTTGCTCCTGTGCTTGATAGTCAGATTGTTTTGTCGAGGCGGACGGTCTTGCCTTCCTTGGCCGATTTCAGCGCCGCATCCGCCAGCCTGAGCGCCACCAGCCCGTCCTTGCCGCTCGGCGCCGCCTTCTTGCCTGACGTCGCTGCCGCGATGAAGGCAGCGATCTCGTTGGCATAAGCGTCGAGATAACGGGTCATGAAGAAATCGTGCAGCGGCGGCCGCGTATAGCCTTTCTCATTGGCCAGTTCGATCGACACCGGCCGCTGGTTCTCGGCCGCAATCATGCCTTTCGAGCCATGCACCTCGATGCGCTGGTCGTAGCCGTAGGTGGCGCGGCGCGAGTTGGAGATAACGCATTGCTTGCCGGAGGCAGTTTCGAGGATGACGCTGACGCTGTCGAAGTCGCCGGCCTCGCCGATCTTCTTGTCGACCAGCACCGAAGCATGCGCGCTGACCGCCACCGGCTCCTCGCCGAGCAGGAAGCGCGCCATGTCGAAATCATGAATGGTCATGTCGCGGAAGATGCCGCCCGAGCGGCCGATATAGTCGAGCGGCGGCGGGCCGGGATCGCGCGAGGTGATTGTCACCATTTCGACAGTGCCGATGGCGCCGTCGTCGATCGCCTTGCGCACGGCGGCAAAATGCGGATCGAAGCGGCGGTTGAAGCCGACCATCAGGGTGGCGCCGGCCTTGTCGACGATGGCCAGGCATTCTTCCACTCTGCCGGCGTCGAGATCGATCGGCTTTTCGCAGAAAATCGCCTTGCCCGCTTTGGCGAAGCGTTCGATCAGATCGGCATGGGTATCGGTCGGCGTGCAGATGACGACCGCATCGATATCGCCGGCCTTCTCGATGGCATCGATGCTGCGCACTTCGGCGTCATAGGCAGAGGCCAGATCGGTCGCCGCCTTCTCGAAGGCGTCGGCAACCGCAACCAGCCTGGCCTGCGGATTGGAACCAACGGCGCGAGCATGGACCTTGCCGATACGGCCGGCACCGAGAAGAGCAAAGCGAAGAGGCATGAAGAATTTTCCTTTAAAGATGGTTCGAAGGGGAGGCGTCAGCGCCTGTGGCTCGGCGTTGGCCGTTACGCCGCAAGTTCCGCCTGCCCGGTCTTGGCGCCGGTGATGTAGGAGACGATATCGTTGCCGTCGGTGTCCTGCTTGCGCAAATTGGCGACGATGCGGCCGCGCCGGAAAACGACGATGCGGTCGACCAGGTCGAACACCTGGCGCATGTTGTGAGAGATCAGGATCAGCGGTTCGCCATTCTCCTTCAGCGTGCGGATGATGTTTTCGACCTGCATCGTCTCCTGCACGCCGAGTGCCGCCGTCGGCTCATCCATGATGATGAGCTTGGAAGCAAAGGTCGCGGTTCTGGCAATTGCTACGCACTGGCGCTGGCCGCCCGACATGTGGCGGATAGTATTGGAAAGATTGGGGATCTTGACCGCTGTGCGGACCAAGGCTGCCTCGGTCGCCTTGCGCATGAACTTGCGATCGAGGATCGAGAAGGGCCCGAGATTGAACAGCACCCGCTCGCGGCCGAGGAACAGGTTCGACGGCACGTCGAGGTCGTCGGCGAGCGCCAGGTTCTGGAACACCGTCTCGATGCCTGCCTCGCGGGCTTCGATGGGGCCGGCAAAATTCACTTCCTTGCCGTCGAACCACATCCTGCCACTGGTGCGCTGCTCGACGCCGGTGATCTGGCGTACGAAGGTCGATTTCCCCGCGCCGTTGTCGCCCATGATAGCGACATGCTCGCCCTTGCGCAGCTCGAAGTCGGCACCCTCCAGCGCATGGACGCCGCCATAATACTTGGTCAGGTTTTCGGTCTTCAGGACGATGTCCGACATGATCAAGCCCTCATTGCCCGCAGGCGTTGGCGCCACTGGTCGAGAACGACTGCGCCGACGATGATCACGCCTTTGACCATCTCCTGATAATAGGCGTCGAGGCGCAGAAAGGTGAAGCCGGAGATGATCACGCCGAAGATCAGCGAGCCGATCACCGTTCCGATGATCGAGCCGCGGCCGCCCGACAGCGAGACACCGCCGATAACCGCCATGGCGATCGCATCGAGCTCGTACATTACACCCATGCCGGCTTGGGCGGTGAGATTCTTGGAGCTCAGCACCACGGCGGCGAGCGCGGCGAGGACGCCGGCAATGACGTAGACGAGGATCTTGTGGTTGGCGATGTTGATGCCGGACATGCGCGCGGCGTCCTCATTGGAGCCGATCGCATAGCAGTGCTTGCCATATTTGGTGTAACTCAGGATCAGCTGGAACAGCACTGCGAGCGATATGAAAATGATGACCGGCATCAGCCCCTTGCCGATGGCGGCGAAACTCTCGGTCGGAAACGAGATCGGCTGCCCCTTTGACCACCATTTGGCGATGCCGCGCGCGGTGACCATCATGCCGAGCGTGGCGATGAACGGTGGGATGCGCGTGTAGGCGATCAAAGCGCCGTTGACCAGGCCGGCCAGCAGGCCGCAGCCGATCGCGACCAGCACGGGCACGATCACCGGCAGGTCGGTCCAGCCCTGGGCGATGAACATCGCCTTGGGGTTCGGGTTGCCGTTGACCGTCGCTACCTGGGCGAAGCTCATGGCTATCATCGCCGTGGCGCCGACGATCGAACCTGAGGACAGGTCGATGCCGCCGGTAATGATCACCTGCGTCACGCCGATGGCAATAATGCCGACGATCGACACCTGCAGGATGATGATCTGCAGGCGCGCTTCGTTGAAGATCGCATCGATATTGTCGCGGGTATTGAAAAGGAAGCTGTCGCCCAGGAAAACCCGGCCGATCAGCTCGAAAGCGCCGACCAGGATGACGAGCGCCAGGAAGACGTTGAATTCGGCCGGCCATGCGCGCCGTTTCGCATCATAGCTGAGCCCGCCGACGCCGTGAGATGTCTGTGCCAATCGTGCTTCCTCCGTCAGCCACGGTCTCCACTCGGCGCTGTTCAGGCCGAGAGGGAAAAGCAGAGCGGCGCTGTCTTACTTTGGCGCGCCGCTCCGTATCGGACAGGTCCGCCTCAGTTCTTCTTCAGGAACTTGTCGATATTTGCCGGCGTGACCAGCTGGAACGGGATGTAGACCTTGTGCTCGACCTTCTCGCCCTTCGCCAGCTTGAGCGCCGCGTCAAGCGCGCCGGCACCCTGGCCGGCCGCGTCCTGGAACACCGTCGCATCGAGGTCGCCCGCCTGCATCGCGGCAAGCGCATCCTGGGTAGCGTCGACCCCGCCGACGACAACCGACTTCATGTCGATGTTGGCGGCCTTCATCGCCTGGATGGCGCCGATGGCGCTTTCGTCATTATTGGCGATGACGCCGTCGAACGGCTTGCCGGTCGACAGCCAGTTGGTCATCAGGTTCTGCGCTTCTTCGCGCTTCCAGTTCGACGTCTGCTTGTCGATGATCTTGATGAAGCTGCACTCCGGTGTGGCGATCACGTCATCAATGTCCTTGGTGCGCTGCACCGCTGCCTGGTTCGACAGCTCGCCCATGATCACATAGACGTTGGCTTCAGTCTTGCCGGCCTCCTTGAAGAGGCGGCAGACCTCCTTGGTCTCGAGCGTGCCGGAATCGGCTTCGTTCGAGGCGACGAAGGCCTGGTTTTCGGGCAGCGTGTCGACGTTGACCGGCTCGCGATTGACATAGACCAGTGGAATCTTGGCAGCGGCGGCTGCGTCCGACATTGCCTGGGTCGCCGAGGTGTCGACCGGGTTGACGATGATGGCGTCGACGCCTGAGGCGGCGAAGTTCTTGATCTGGTCGAGTTGCTTGGCGACGTCGTTCTGCGCATCCTCCACCTGCAGCTCGACGCCGTCCATGCCCTTGGCCTGTTCAATCATGCCGTTGCGCAGCACGGTGAGAAAATTGTCGTCGAACAACGCCATCGACACGCCGATCTTGGCGGCAAAGGCGGACGAACTCATCAGCGCCGCGAACGCGACGCCCAAAAGCAGTTTTTTCATTTTATTTCTCCTCCACATTGGTGTCCGGCTGCACCGATCTACCCGGAATCCCCGATCTCGCAGGGAATTCTCTCCCGATTGCCATTTTTGGTTCCAGAGGCATTTGCCTGAAACAGATCTTCCGGAACGAAAGAACCAAAATGCTCAGATGGTGAAATATTTATTCCATTTCGCGTGGGCGTCAAGCGAGATTTCGCCATGAGGAATGGATTTTCGGCATTTCGAGCGCTTTTGGACGGACGCTCAGGCAAGCGAGGCCTGAAAGCATTCTGATAGATTACATCATGTCTGCCGCCGATGACCGCGACGTCAGATGTTTTCTGGCAGATAAATGTCGAAGGGCAGAAAGGTCTGGCCCGGCGCATTCGCAGCGCCGGTCTCGATGGCATGCGCCATCAGCCCGACAAGCTCGCGGCAAAGCGCCGCCAGTGGCGTCGAGATCACCATGGTCAGGAAATTATCCGCCAGCGCCGCGCGGGAGTCGGGCGTGATCTCGTTGCAGACGACCGCCGGCATCTCAGCCGGCTTTGCCTCCCTCAGCGCCGAGATCGCGCCTTCCATGCCGCCACCGGCGACATAGCAACCGGCGAGATCAGGGTGGCGGGCCAGAAGCTCGATCATTGCATCATGCGTGATCTGGTTCGCTTCCAGATTGACCAACGTCTCGAGGAGAGTGAATTCCGGCGCCTGCTCGCGAAAGAAGGAGCGAAAACCGATCTCGCGAAGCTCATGGCCATGGAAGCGATGGCTGCCGACGAAGAGGGCAACCTTGCCAGGTCTCTTCGCGGCCTTCGAGATCATCCAGGCAGCGGTGCGGCCGACCTTGCGATTGTCCAGGCCAACATAGCCCTCGCGAATACCGGACGCAAAGTCGGAAAGCAGGGAGAACACCGGTACGCCATTGGCTTTGAGAGCCTCGACGGCGACCGTCAGCGTCGGGTGATCAGGCCCGACCAGGGCGACGGCCCTGGATTTGGCGGCCAGCTTGCGCATCCGCTGGACGATCTCGTCCGGCGCCAGCGAAGCGGCGAAGTCGATGGTGGCCACGCCGCGAAAGCGCGGCGACTGCGATACCGCCAGTTCAAGCTCGCGGGCAAATTCGCTGTAGAAGACGTCCTCCCGCCTCAACAGCAGGAACCCGAGCCGGTATTCGGGCAATTCATGGCGCATCCGCTGCTTGATCAATCCGGCTGCGTGATAGCCGATGCTGGTCGCGGCCTCATAGACGCGGCGCGCGGTTTCCTCGCGCACCGGCAAGCGGTTGTTCAGCACCCGGTCGACGGTGGCAACGCTGACCCCCGAAATGCGCGCCAGGTCGGTGATCGTCGGCCGTTTCGCCATCGCTGCCTCATTCCACTGTTTGGCCCTTTTACACCATTCTGATGGAAAATGATAGAAACTATCTTTGTGATATTGAGCCTATCAGGGCTCGGCGTTATTTTGAACGCTGACCGAATATGATCGAGGCCTCCGCTATGGTGGATATTGGACTCCGAACCGGGAATACGAGCTCCGCAGCGGCGTCCCGACGCGACTATAGCCTGATCGGCCGCGACGCGAAGCTTGCCGTCGAGAGCGGGCTGGCGGCGGCCGAGTGGTATCACACCGACGTGCCGCGCAAGCAGATGAAGGAGCTGATGCAGCGCTCCGACGGCCCGGCGATCCGCGATACCATCGTCTGGCTCGGCGCCATGATCCTCAGCGGCGCCGGCGCCGCCTGGTTCTGGGGCAGCTGGTGGTGCGTGCCGTTCTTCCTCGTCTACGGCGTCCTCTACGGTTCCTCCACCGATTCACGCTGGCACGAATGCGGCCACGGGACCGCTTTCAGGACGCAGTGGATGAACGACGTGGTCTATCAGGTCGCCTGCTTCATGATCATGCGCAACCCGGTGACCTGGCGCTGGAGCCACACGCGACATCATACCGATACCATCATAGTCGGCCGCGATCCGGAGATCTCGGTGATGCGTCCGCCCGATCTGCTGCGCGTGGTGCTCAACTTCGTCGGCATTCTCGACGCCTGGCATGCGATGAGCGACATGCTGCGCAATGCAGCCGGTATCGTCAGTCCGGCCGAAAGAACCTTCATTCCCGACCAGGAGCAGCCGAAGGCAATTCGCATTGCCCGCATCTGGACGACAATCTATGCCGCGACCATTGCGCTGGCGCTCTATACCGGCTCGTTCCTGCCGCTGATGCTGGTCGGTCTGCCCAGGCTTTACGGTGCCTGGCACCATGTCATGGTCGGCCTGCTGCAGCATGGCGGCCTGGCTGAAAACGTCACCGATCACCGGCTCAACAGCCGCACCGTCTACATGAACCCGATAAGCCGCCTCATCTACTGGAACATGAACTACCACGTCGAGCATCACATGTTTCCCATGGTGCCCTATCACGCGCTGCCCAGGCTGCACGAACTGATCAAGCACGATCTGCCGGCGCCGACACCATCCATCCTGGCCGGCTACCGCGAGATGATACCGGCTTTCCTGCGCCAGCTGCGCAATGAGGATTATTTCATCAAGCGCGAACTGCCGCCAACGGCGAGGCCCTATCGCGAGGATTTCCACAGCGATAACGCTGCTGTTGCAGTGGCTGCTGAATGACAAGCCCATGCCAACGCACCAAACATCGAGGGACCCGTAAATGAGCGACTGGGTCGAGGCCTGTGACGCCGAGGACATCGACGAAGAAGACGTGATGCGCTTCGACCATGGCGGCCGCACCTTTGCCATCTATCGCAGCCCCGACGACGGGTATTTCGCCACCGACGGGCTTTGCACGCATGAGAAGGTGCATCTGGCGGACGGGCTGGTCATGGACGACGTCATCGAGTGCCCGAAGCATAATGGCCGCTTCAACTACAAGACAGGGGCTGCCAGGGGCGCGCCGGTCTGCGTCGATCTAAGAACTTATCCGGTCAAAGTCGACGCCGGCAAAGTCCTTGTCCGGATCGGTTGATGATGACGAAGGGAATGGTCATCATCGGCGCCGGCGAATGCGGCGGGCGCGCCGCCCTTGCGCTGCGCGAGCTCGGCTATGATGGCCCGGTGACGCTGGTCGGCGACGAGCCGCATCTGCCCTATGAGCGCCCGCCGCTGTCGAAAGATGCGATGGTTGCCGACGCGCCCCTGATCAAGGCGATCGCCAGTGAGGCGGTTCTGGCCGAAAGATCGATCAGGCATATCCATTCGGTCCAGGCGGTGGCGATCGTCCGAGAGGCGCATGTCGGGCGCCACTCGCACGGTTCCGCCCTGGCCTACGACAAGCTCCTGCTGGCGACCGGTTCGGTGCCGCGCAAGCTGCCTATGCCGGGCCTTGGCGGGCGCTGCGTCTACCTCCGGACCTTCAACGACGCGCTGGCCATTCGCGCCCATCTCAGCGCCGGAAATCGCATCGCCATAGTCGGCGGCGGCTTCATCGGGCTTGAGCTTGCCGCGGCGGCACGCAGACTGGGTGCCGCGGTCACAATCATCGAGGCGCAGCCGCGCATCTTGATGCGCGGCGTGCCAGCCGAGATCGCTGAGGTCATCCATCAGGCGCATGAAGCGGAAGGCGTGAAAATCCTGTGCGGCGAGGGCATCGCCGCCATTGCCGATGATGGCGCCGAAGTGCGCATCGCGCTCGCCGGTGGACACGACATTGTCGCCGATCTTGCCGTGATCGGCATCGGCGCCATGCCGGTGACCGGACTTGCCGCGGAGGCGGGGCTGACCGTCGACAATGGCATCGCCGTCGACGCCGAGCTTCGCACCAGCGACCCGGATGTCTTTGCCGCCGGCGATTGCTGTTCGTTTCCGCTCGCCATCTATGGCGGCCGGCGCGTGCGGCTCGAAGCCTGGCGCAACGCACAGGAGCAGGGCGCGCTCGCCGCAAGGAATATGCTTGGCGCCGGCGAGGCCCATGCGGCGGTGCCGTGGTTCTGGTCGGATCAGTACGGCCTGACCTTGCAGATCGCCGGCCTGTCGGACGAAGGCCGCAGCATCGTGCGCCGCGACCTCGGCGACGGCGCCTTCATCCTGTTCCACCTCGCCGAAGACGGCAGGCTGGTTGCGGCAAGCGGCATCGGCGCCGGCAACGCGGTCGCCCGCGACATAAGGCTGGCCGAGATGCTGATTGCAAAGCAGGCAAGGCCGGCGCCGGAAGCGCTAGGCTCGCAGTCCGTCAAGTTAAAGTCGTTGCTGGCGGCTTGATCCGCCGCGTGGATAATTGGCCGAGCGCGTTCGGCTAAAACAGCGCCTTCAGCTCCGGCAGCTTGTCGTTGACCAGCCATCCATAGTAATTTTCCTCGGGCAGTTTTTCCGGCTCGCCCGCAGCGCGGCGCTTGTCGTTCTCGGCCTTCAGCGCATAGGCGCGCTGTTCGGGGTTGCCGACATTGTAGAGCGTCGACGTGATGCCGGGATTGCCTGAGATGTCAAAGCCGGCAATGCTTCTATAGGCGTCGATCGATTTCCGGATTGTTGCTGCGACATAAGGCAGTGTCAGGTCAGGATCCATGATGGTCTTGTAGACCGCGTTGGGATCGCCGACGTCGAGTTCCGGCAGGCCGGAAACCTTGTGCACGAGGTCGCTCATTTGCAGTGCCGTCAGCGGATTGAGCTGGCCAAGGCCAAAAGTCTGGCCGGCATAATAAGGCTGGAAGAAAGTGGCGCCTAAACGGTCGTTGGGAAAGCTCTCGCCGTCGACGGTCTTGCCGCGGAACGACCGGTTCCACACCTGTTCGCGGCACTCCCACAGATCGTAGCTGTCGGACTTCCCTGCGCATTTCGCAAATTGCGGCCGCTGCACGAAATCGGAGATATCCTCGCCATCATAGGCAAAGGAGAGCTTGCTCGACAGATACGAAATCGCCTTGACGTAGTAGGTCTGCAGCCGGTCGTAGGCATCGACATTGTAGGTGTGCTCGCCGACGATGGCGCCGACGATATGCATTGGGTCGATGCCATAGGCCGCGGCTGCCTGCTTGATCTTGCCGCGCAACTCGGCATCGTTCTGGAGCAGCGCAAAGACTTTGCGGTATTTCGCCTGGAAGGTGGTGTTGGTCGCCTGGGTGCGCCGGCTCGAAGCGCCCGGTATGTCGGGCTGCTCGGTGTTGCGGTTGCCCGGCGGCACCATCGTTGCCGCTTGCGCGGCGAACATGGCTGCCGCCAGCGTCAGCCCCAAAATGACGAGGATCAGTTTTTTCATGCGCCGCCGCCCAAATAGTCGCCGGCAAACTAGGTAATGCTCCACCGGGAGTCGAGAGACGCCTGCACCCGACGGGACGAAAGCTTGCCGGATGCTTCCATTTGGCCACACATCGGGAATGCTGGGCCAAATTGGGGAGGCCGGGCGCAATTCCCCGACCCTCTTCGAGAATGAAGCGTCTCCTACAAGATGAAACGCGACAAGTCCGTGTTTCTGGAGAGGTCGCCGACATGCTTCTCGACATAGGCGGCATCGATGGTCACCGAGGTGCCGTTGCGGTCCGGCGCGTCATAGGAGATATCGTCCAGCACCCGTTCCATCACCGTCTGCAGCCGCCTGGCGCCGATATTCTCGACGCTGGCGTTAAGGTCCACGGCGATGCCGGCCAACGAATCGATCGCGTCATCGGTGAAGACCAGGTCGACGCCTTCGGTCTTCATCAGCGCGATATACTGCTTGATCAGGCTGGCTTCGGTCTCGGTGAGGATGCGGACGAAATCGTCCTTCTCCAGCGCCCGCAGCTCGACGCGGATCGGCAGGCGGCCCTGCAATTCCGGCAGCAGGTCGGAGGGCTTGGCGACGTGGAACGCACCCGAGGCGATGAACAGGATGTGGTCGGTCTTCACCGGTCCATATTTGGTCGCAACCGTGGTGCCTTCGACCAGCGGCAGCAGGTCGCGCTGCACACCTTCACGCGAAACACCGGCACCGATGCCGCCTTCGCGCGAGGCGATCTTGTCAATCTCGTCAAGGAAGACGATGCCGTCATTCTCGGTCGATTCGAGTGCCCTGCGCACCACTTCGTCCTGATCGAGCAGCTTGTCGGACTCGTCGCTGATCAACAGCCCGTAGGATTCCTTGACGGTCGTCTTGCGCAACTTGGTCTTCTTGCCGCCCATCGCCTTCGACAGCATGTCGTTGATGTTGAGCACGCCGATATTGGCGCCCGGCATGCCGGGAATCTCGAAGCCAGGCATGCCGCCATTGCCGGTATCGGCCACTTCGATCTCGATCTCCTTGTCGTCGAGTTCGCCGTCGCGCAGCTTCTTGCGGAAACTGTCGCGGGTGGCCGGGCTCGCCGTCTTGCCGACGAGCGCTTCGAGCACCCGTTCCTCGGCGTTGATGTGGGCACGCGCCTTGACGTCCTCGCGCATCTTCTCGCGCACCAGCCCGATGGCGATCTCGACCAGATCGCGGATGATCTGCTCGACATCGCGGCCGACATAGCCGACCTCGGTGAACTTGGTGGCTTCGACCTTGACGAAAGGCGCACCGGCAAGGCGTGCCAGGCGGCGTGAAATCTCGGTCTTGCCGACACCGGTCGGGCCGATCATCAGGATGTTCTTCGGCATCACCTCTTCGCGCATCTGGCCCTCGAGCTGCTGGCGGCGCCAACGGTTGCGCAAGGCAATCGCCACGGCACGCTTGGCGTCTTTCTGGCCGATGATGAAGCGGTCGAGTTCCGAAACGATTTCGCGGGGAGAGAAGGTGCTCATGTCACTAAATTCCACTTTGCCACTGCCGAATGGACTCGAACGGATGCAGCAGCATGATCACGTTGAGTGTCAGATTGTCCCGGATGAGATAGCCGACACCGAATTCGAAGATGAGGGCGAGGGTCACGATCACCCATATAGGAAGCCTTCGCGCCATGACAAACCCCAGCACCATGGCCAGCGTGTCGGACACCGAATTGATGATGCTGTCGCCATAATAGTCGAGCGAGATTGTGCCGGCGCGGTAGCGGTCGATGATGAAAGGGCTGTTCTCGAGCAACTCCCAGCCGCCCTCTATAACCACCGCAAAGGCCAGCCTGAGCCCGATCGGCGAGCGCGGGAAAAGGAACCACGCCAGCGCATAGAACAAGAAGCCGTGAATGATGTGCGAGAAGCTGTACCAGTCGGAAATATGCTGGGAATTCTCGGAGCTCTGCACAATGCCGTGCCACAGCTTGACATAGCCGCAGGTACAGATCGGCGTCCGCCCCATGCCGTAGAGGACCCCGGCCTGGAAGATGACCAGGCCGAGAACCAACAGAAGCCCCATTCGCCAGCTGTCTTCGTAGGCCGAGACGGTTTTGTCGCTGGATACGCTCATGCTGCTATTGCCCCTCTTTTGCCTCACCCTGTCCGGCGTCGCCCTCTGGGGCATCAATCGCCATCAGCACGGCATCGCCATATTCCGACTTCCTGCGATCGATAGCCCTGAAACCGGCCTTTTCATAGGCACGGATAGCCCGTGCATTGGCGGGGTCCGGGTCGATGATGACGCGCGGCGTACCTTCCTCGAAAAGCTGCTCGACGAACTGCCGGACGATCGCCGAGCCGTGGCCGACCCCGACAAGCCCCGGCACGCCGATCGACAGATCGATGCCGAGCGTGCCGAACGGCTGGTCGCTATAGGGATGGCCGTCCTCCAGATGCGGATCGTAGCTCTGCAAATAGCCGATGGGCTTTCCGTCGAGCTCGATAATCAGCGGCTCGACCGAAATGCTGTCGATATGCTCGCGGATCTCCGCAATCTCGGTCTCTGGGTCGTTCCACCATTCGGCGACATGCGGCTCGGCAAGCCAGCCGGCGATCATCGGCAGGTCCCTCTGGATCACCGGCCGA
This sequence comes from Mesorhizobium sp. M0601, assembly GCF_040320845.1. Classification (NCBI taxonomy): domain Bacteria; kingdom Pseudomonadati; phylum Pseudomonadota; class Alphaproteobacteria; order Hyphomicrobiales; family Phyllobacteriaceae; genus Mesorhizobium; species Mesorhizobium sp. M0601. The sequence goes on along the minus strand of NZ_JAMYQK010000005.1, from coordinate 83,337 downwards.
AAACCATAGCGGAGGCTCCGCTCAGGCGGCATCGAGGGTTTCGACGACGAAGTTGTTGTTTGTGTAGACGCAAATGTCTGACGCGATCTGCATCGCCTTGCGGGCGATGTCCTCTGCGCCCTTGTCGCTGTCCATCAAAGCGCGTGCCGCTGCCAGCGCGTAATTGCCGCCGGAGCCGATGGCCATGACGCCAAATTCGGGCTCCAGCACGTCGCCGGTGCCGGTCAGCGCCAGCGACACCGACTTGTCGGCCACCAGCATCATTGCTTCCAGCCGGCGCAAATAACGGTCGGTGCGCCAGTCCTTGGCGAGCTCGACGCAGGCACGTGTTAGCTGGTCGGGATATTGTTCGAGCTTGGCTTCGAGCCGCTCCAGCAGCGTGAAGGCATCGGCGGTGGCCCCGGCGAAGCCGGCAATGACGTTGCCGCTTTTGCCGATGCGGCGCACCTTCTTGGCGTTGCCCTTCATGATGGTCTGGCCGAGGCTGACCTGGCCGTCGCCGGCGATCACCACCTTGCCGCCCTTGCGCACGGTCAGGATGGTCGTGGCATGCATGGTCAGTTCATTCGACATTTTCTGCTCCGATCAGCACCGATCCCATCGAGGCGATCGGCGCGTTACGAGTGACTTGATCGGCCATATGTATGCATAGGCCGGATGATTGCAAACCGGCCATCCGCCGGGCCGGACTGTGCTCCGCAGCGGTAACTGGCAATCGCCGGATCATGCTGCTAGAAGGCTTTCGTTTTCAGGCATGTGAACGCCTGAACCGTGCAAATCTGAGACAAGGATGAGGTCATGGCGCCCCGTTCCGCCGAGATAAGCCGCAAGACCAGGGAAACCGACATCGCCGTGTCGGTTCAGGTCGACGGCTCGGGCAAATCCGACATTTCGACGGGCGTCGGCTTCTTCGACCATATGCTGGACCAGTTGTCGCGCCATTCGCTGATCGACATGACCGTGAAGGCCAAGGGCGACCTGCACATAGACGACCACCACTCGGTCGAGGATACGGGCATCGCGCTCGGCCAGGCGCTGGCCAAGGCGTTGGGCGAGCGGCGCGGCATCATGCGCTACGCCTCGATCGATCTCGCCATGGACGAGACACTGACGCGGGCGGCAATCGATGTCTCCGGCCGGCCTTTTCTGGTCTGGAATGTTTCGTTCTCGTCGCCGAAGATCGGTACGTTCGATACCGAGCTGGTGCGCGAATTCTTCCACGCGCTGGCGCAGAATGCCGGCATCACGCTTCATGTCACCAATCATTACGGCGCCAACAACCACCACATCGCCGAGACCTGCTTCAAGGCCGTGGCGCGTGTGTTGCGTTCGGCGCTTGAGCGCGACCCGCGCCAGCCGGACGCGGTTCCCTCCACCAAGGGATCCCTGAAAGGATAGCGTCATGGCCATCTATGTCGTGATGAAGCCGCCAGGCCGCAGCGAAAGCGTGGACACTACCTTTATCCGTGACGCCTTTGCCTGGCTCGGCTTCCTGGTGCCGCCGCTGTGGCTGGCCTGGCACCGGCTGTGGGTCGAGGCGGCATTGGCGTTTGTCGCAATGGGCCTGCTCTCGATGCTAGGCGAAAGGCTGGACCTGGAAACAACCGGCTCGCTTTTATCCCTGCTTGTCATGCTCTTTGTCGGACTGGAAGGGCAGGGCTTGCGGATCGCAGCCCTGCGCCGTCGCGGCTGGCATGAATGGGGCGTGGTCGAGGCCGACAGGCTCGACGACGCAGACCTCCGCTATGCATTGGAAGCCGATGCTCAGTCGGATGAACAACCGACGGTGCAACGCATCGTCCCAGACGCAGCACATGCCCGGTCGGCGCAGATGGGCCTGGCGCTGGGGCTGAACCATATTCCGGGAAAGCCCTGAGATGAGGGTAGCGATCATCGATTACGGGTCGGGCAATCTGCGCTCGGCCACCAAGGCCTTCGAGCGTGCCGCGCATGAAGCCGGTATTGCCGCCGCGATCGAACTCACCGCCGATGCCGAGCGGGTCAGGACCGCCGACCGCATCGTCCTGCCCGGCGTCGGTGCCTATGCCGATTGCGCCGCTGGACTGCGTGCGGTCGCCGGCATGTGGGAAGCGGTCGAGGAGGTGGCGATCGCCAAGGCTCGGCCGTTCCTCGGCATCTGCGTCGGCATGCAGCTGATGTCGGAGCGAGGCCTGGAAAAGACCGTCACAAAGGGCTTTGGCTGGGTCGCCGGCGACGTCAAGGAGATCACGCCGGCCGATCCGACACTGAAGATCCCGCAGATCGGCTGGAACACGATTGACCTGAAGCGCAAGCATCCGCTGTTTTCCGGCATTGCGACGGGTGGCAAGGGACTGCACGCCTATTTCGTCCACTCCTACCATCTCGATGCACGGAAGGAGGATGAGGTGCTGGCGGTTGCCGACTATGGCGGCCCGGTAACGGCCGCTGTCGCTCGCGACAACCTCGCCGGAACGCAATTCCACCCCGAGAAGAGCCAGGCGCTGGGCCTGGCGCTGATCACCAATTTCCTAGGCTGGAGGCCCTGAACCATGAGCAAGAAGGGCTATTGGATGGCAATGGTCGATGTCCGCGATCCCGAGATCTACAAGCGATATATCGAGGCCAATGCCGCGGCTTTCGCGAAATACGGCGCGAAGTTCCCGGTGCGCGCCGGGCGGTACACCAGCCCGGAAGGACCGGCAGGCAATCGCCACGTGCTGGTGGAATTCGAATCCTATGAAAAGGCGCTGGAATGCTACGGCTCGCCTGAATACCAGGAGGCGTTGAAGTACAGGCTCGCCGGCTCGACCGGCCACTTTGTCATCGTCGAAGGCGCCTGAAGGTGTTTCTGTTTCCGGCGATAGACCTCAAGGACGGCAAATGCGTGCGCCTCAGGCATGGCGACATGGCGACCGCCACCATCTACAATGACGATCCCGCCGCTCAGGCGCGCGTCTTCGAAGAGCAGGGCTTCGAATGGCTGCACGTCGTCGACCTCAACGGCGCCTTCAAGGGCCAGAGCGTCAACAGTGCCGCGGTCGGCGCCATCCTGAAGGCGACGAGCAATCCGGTGCAGCTCGGCGGCGGCATCCGCACGCTGGCGCAGATCGAGGACTGGCTCGACCGTGGGCTGGCCCGCGTCATTCTTGGCACCGTGGCGGTGCGCGATCCGGATCTGGTCAGGCAGGCCTGCAAGGCATTCCCGGGCAAGATCGCTGTCGGCATCGACGCCAAGGGCGGTAAGGTCGCGGTCGAAGGCTGGGCTGAGGCCTCGAGCCTCGGCGTCATTGAACTGGCGAGGAAATTCGAAGGTGCCGGCGTCGCCGCCATCATCTACACCGATATCGACCGCGACGGTGTGCTGACTGGCATCAACTGGGACGCCACCATCGATCTCGCCGACGCGGTGTCGATCCCGGTTATCGCCTCGGGCGGGCTCGCCTCGATCGCCGACATCGTGCGCATGACCATGCCCGATGCCCGCAAGCTCGAAGGCGCGATCTCCGGCCGCGCCCTCTACGACGGCCGCATCGACCCGGCCGAGGCATTGGCGATCCTGCGTGGCAAACCGATGGCAGGGTGTGAAACGTGAAGGTCTCGATTATCGTTGCTCCCTACGACAGCGGGCACTATCACGAAGGGTGCGGCCAGGGGCCGGACGCCATCATCGGCGGTGGGCTGGTCGAAGCTCTGACCGTGGCTGGCCATGACGTCGCCGTCGAAGATATCGGCAAGGTCGGAGACGAGCAGGGGCGCGAAATTGCAACCGGCTTCGCCGTCTGCAACGCCGTCGCGACCAAGGTTAACCTCGCCCGCGATGGAGGACGCTTCCCCATTATCCTTGCTGGAAATTGCCTAACCGCCGCCGGTGCGGTCGCCGGTGAAGTTGCGGATTCGATCATCTGGATCGACCAGCATGGCGATTTCAACACGCCGGAGACGTCCTCCTACGGCTTTCTCGACGGCATGGCGCTGGCGGCGACGCTCGGGCTCTGCTGGCATCCGATGGCGGCAGCAATTCCGGGGTTCCGGCCGATAGACCCGGCGCGCTGCATGCTGGTCGATGCCCGCGACCTCGATCCCGACGAAAAGGACTGCTGGAAACTTTGCCGATCGTGCGCACCGAATGTGCCGGTGCAATCGATATGATCGGAAAGCTCACGGCGACAGGGACTGTGCGGGCGCATCTGCATCTCGACCTGGATGTCCTCGATCCGGATGTGTTGCAGGTGAACCGCTACGCGCACCCGGGCGGCCCGAGTCCGGAACAGCTACGGCAGCTTGCCTGCGGACTGGCCAGGTCAATCCCAATCGTCGGCGTGACGCTCTCGGCCTACGACCCGGCCTTTGATTCCCAGTCCGAAGTTCCGCCCGTCGTCGGCCAGCTGCTTGTCGAGTTTCTTGCGGCGATCGAGAGGATCTGATGCTGAAAGCCCGCGTCATCCCCTGTCTCGACGTCAAGAACGGCCGTGTCGTCAAGGGCGTCAATTTCGTCGACCTGGTCGATGCCGGCGATCCCGTCGAAGCGGCAAAAGCCTATGACGCGGCCGGCGCCGACGAGCTCTGCTTTCTCGACATCACCGCCTCGTCGGAAAGCCGCGAGACCATTTTCGATGTCATCGCCCGCACCGCCGAACAATGTTTCATGCCGCTGACCGTTGGCGGTGGCGTCCGTCAGGTCGCCGACATCAGGAAGCTGCTACTGGCCGGCGCCGACAAGGTGTCGATCAACACGGCGGCGGTGAAGACCCCAAATTTTGTCGCCGAGGCTGCCGACAAATTCGGCAACCAGTGCATCGTCGTCGCCATCGATGCCAAGAAAGTGTCCGCTGCGAGCGAGGCTGATCGCTGGGAGATCTTCACCCATGGCGGCCGCGAGAAGACCGGCATCGACGCCGTCGAGTTCGCTCGGCGAGTGGTCGATCTCGGCGCCGGCGAGATCCTGCTAACATCGATGGACCGCGACGGCACCAAGGCCGGCTACGATATAGCCCTTACCCGCGCGGTCGCCGATGCCGTACGCGTGCCGGTCATCGCTTCCGGTGGCGTCGGCACGCTCGACCACCTTGTCGAAGGCATTCGCGACGGCCATGCCGGCGCGGTGCTGGCGGCGTCGATCTTCCATTTCGGCACCTACAGCATCGCCGAAGCCAAGCTGCACTTGGCTCAGGCCGGACTGCCGATGCGGCTGGACTCGCCGGGTAATCGGTCCTAGAGCCTTTCCGGCTAAGAAGAGGCTGTAAACGCCGTCATGACTGAGTTCTCGCTCTCCGATCTGGAGAAGATTATTGGCGAACGCGCACGTTCCGGCGATCCGGATTCGTGGACGGCCAAGCTCTTTCAGCGTGGCATGAGCAAGGCAGCGCAGAAACTCGGCGAAGAGGCAGTCGAAACGGTGATCGCAGCCGTCAGCGCCGACCGGGACGCGCTTGTTTCGGAAAGCGCCGATCTCATCTATCATTGGCTTGTCGTTCTCGGCATAGCGGACATTCCGCTGAGCGATGTGCTCAACGAGCTTGAACGCCGCACCGGTCGTTCGGGCATCGCCGAAAAGGCGTCTCGGCTGGACCGGGGCTGATCGCTGCGGAGGAACTCGATGGACCAGCTCGCTCCTACCGAGAAGTATTCACCCTATCGTTTCTTCTCGGCCGAGCAATGGTCGCGGTTCCGCGCCGATACGCCGATGACGCTGACCGCAGACGAGATCCATCGTCTGCGGTCGCTGAACGATCCGGTCGATCTCCACGAGGTCGAGCGAATCTATCTTTCGATGTCGCGGCTGTTGTCGGCTCATGTCGAAGCCAGTCAACTCCTGTTCAGGCAGCGCCAGGCCTTCTTCAACGCGCTGGACGCGGCCAAGACACCTTTCATCATCGGCATTGCCGGTTCCGTCGCGGTCGGCAAATCGACCACGGCGCGCGTGCTGAAGGAGCTGCTGGCGCGCTGGCCGTCGAGCCCCAAGGTCGACCTGGTCACCACCGATGGTTTCCTGCTGCCGAACGAAGTCCTGCGCCGCAACAACCTGATGGAGCGCAAGGGCTTTCCCGACAGCTACGACGTCGGCGCCCTTCTGCGCTTCCTGTCCGGCATCAAATCGGCGCAGCGCAACGTCCGCGCGCCGGTCTATTCGCACCTGACCTATGACGTCATTCCGGGCGAGTTCCAGACCATCGACCGGCCCGACATCCTGATCTTCGAAGGCATTAATGTCCTGCAGCCGGGCAAGCTGCCGAAGGACGGCAAGATCGTGCCTTTCCTGTCGGATTTCTTCGACTTTGCCATCTACATCGATGCCGAGGAGGCGCTGATCCATCACTGGTATATCGCCCGCTTCATGCGGTTGCGCGAAACCGCCTTCCGCGACCCGGCCTCCTTCTTTCACCGCTATTCGCAACTTTCCGAGGATGCGGCCCGCGCCATCGCCGAGGGTCTGTGGACCAACATCAACCTTAAGAATCTGCGCGAGAATATATTGCCGACCCGCGCGCGAGCCGATCTCATCCTGCGCAAGGGCGCCAACCATCTGGTCGAGGAAGTGGCGCTCAGGAAACTGTGAAATCCCGGGACATTCCTTAAAGTCATCTTAACCCAGTCTTTCTATTGTCGGGCCTGATCTGCGGGCTCGGCAAACAAATGAATGCGCCATTCCTAAACATCGATCGGCCGGCAGCTGACCGCATCGCACGTCCGGGCAGCGGCGGCGCAACGATTGCCTTGATCGTGCCTGTCCACAATGAGGAAGGCGCAATTGCTCCATTCCTGAAGGCGGTATGCGAAAGCACCGCGCTGCTGAAGGACAAAGGCGTTGCCCTCGAGTTCATCTTCGTCAACGACGGCAGCAGCGATACGACGCTCGAAAAGCTGATCGAAGCCCAACAAACCGATCCACGCATCCACGTAATCGACCTTTCACGCAATTTCGGCAAGGAAGCCGCGATGACCGCGGGGCTCGACAGCTGCGATGCCGATGCAGCGATCCCGATGGATGTCGATATGCAGGATCCGCCGCATGTCATTCCGCTGCTTGTGGAAAAGTGGCGCGAGGGTTTTGAGGTTGTTCTGGCCAAGCGAGCCAATCGGTCGAGCGACAGCTTTCTCAAGCAGCGCTCCGCCTCGATGTTCTACCGCGTTCACAACTGGATCGCGCAGCAGAAGATCCCGCACGATGTCGGCGACTTCCGTTTGATCGACCGCCAGGTCATCCAGGCGCTGCGGTCTTTGCCCGAACGCCGTCGTTTCATGAAGGGCCTGTTCGCCTGGGTCGGGTTCCGCACCGCAAGCGTCGAATATGTCCGCGATCAGCGCATCGCCGGCCAGTCGAAATTCTCCGGCTGGAAGCTGTGGAACTTCGCGCTCGAAGGCATCACCAGCTTCTCCACCGCTCCGCTTGAAATCTGGACCTATGTCGGCGCGACGATTTCCGCGCTGTCGTTCCTCTACGGCCTGCTGATCGTTGCCAAGACAATGATCTTTGGCGTTGATGTGCCCGGCTACGCCTCCCTGCTGGTCAGTGTTCTTTTCCTTGGCGGCATCCAGTTACTCGGCATCGGCATCATCGGACAATACCTCGGCAGGGTCTACGCCGAGATCAAGCAGCGTCCGATCTATATCGTGCGCCGCAAATATGAGGGAATGAGCTGATGGAGATCGACGCTTACCGACAGATGGCCGCCACCGAAGACGAGCATTGGTGGTTCTGCGGGCGTCGCGCAATCGCCGAGGCGGTCATTCGCAGCATCGGCCTGCCTGAAAACGCGCGCATCGTAGAGATCGGCGCCGGCACCGGCGGCAACATCCGGATGCTGGAGCAGTTCGGCGCAGTGACGGCAGTCGAGATGAGCGATCTCGCGCGCAGGATTGCCTGGGAAAAGACCGGCCGCGACTTCCTCGCCGGACATCTGCCGGACAACATTCCTGTCGCGCCGCAAAGCTGCGACCTCGTCTGCCTGTTCGACGTGCTGGAGCATGTCGCCGAAGACGAGGCGTCGCTTGCCGCGATCCGCCAGATGCTGAAGCCGGGCGGCAGCGTCGTCCTCACGGTGCCAGCACACCAATGGTTGTGGAGCACGCATGATGTTGGGCTGCATCACATGCGGCGCTATTCACGCAATCTGCTGCGTGAACGAATTGAAAAGGCTGGTTTCGCGATCGACCGGCTGAGCTACACAAATGCCGCGCTCTTCCCGGTAGCGGCGCTGGCACGACTGGTGGACAGGTTGCGCAGGCCGGCCTTGCCAGCCGGTCATGCCACGCCGCCGAAACCACTGAATGCGGCGATGAAGGCAGTGTTTTCGGCGGAAGGCCGCATCATACCAAATGCAAACCTGCCCTTCGGCGTTTCGCTGCTGGCGGTGTTCCGCAGGGACAGCGCCGTCGAAACCGCTCGCCTCGACGAGAAATTGGCAGCTTGACCGCGTTATGGGCACCGGCTCGTATCGTCGACTATCGCGCTTTGCGCTGATTGGCATTGCGTCGACGCTGATCTACGCCGTTTGCGCTTTCCTGCTGTCGCGTGGACAGGCGACGGCGGCCCTGCCGGCGGCGCTCACATCGTTTGCGGCCTACGCCGTCGCCGCGCTGTTCTCCTACACCGGGCATAAATATTTCACGTTCACCTCGGGCGGCAGTCACGCTATGGAATTGCCCCGCTTCCTCCTGCTCACCGCTTCCGGCCTCGCCGTCGCGATCGCCCTGCCGGGGCTTTTGACCCAGATGCTCGGCATCCCTGCCGCAATCCCGATCCTGCTCACCTGCATTGCCGTGCCGGTCATCAACTATGTCGTCCTCGGGCGGTGGGTGTTTCGTGGTCTCTAGCGCGCGATCCCTCAGTGAACTGCTGCCCGGCGCCAACCGCTTCTCGCTCTTTGTGGGCGTAGCGGGTGCTCCGTTGCTGCTGGCCAGTCTGGTCGTCACATACGCCGTCTGGCTATCGACTGTTGCAATTCCGACCAATGTTGACGTGTCATGGCTTCTGGTCGTCTGCGATCGCCTGCTTGGCGGAGAGCGGCTCAACACCGACATCGTGGAGACCAACCCCCCTTTCTCGATCTGGCTCTACATGCCGTTCATGCTCCTGGAAAAGCTCACTGGCATGCGTGCGGAATTCTGGCTGACGCTTGGCGTCGTTTGCCTGAGCCTGGCCAGTCTTTTCGGTTCCGTCCGTATTCTCGCGCGCGACGAACCGGTCTACCGGCAGCCCCATGCGCTGTGGGCGGCAGCCGCGGCCCTGTTTTTGATCCTGTGTTTCATGCCGGATCAATTCGGCCAACGCGAGCACTTCGCATTGATTGCCATTCTGCCTTGGGTGGCGTTGCAATGCACACGTCAGCGGAACCTGGATTTCAGCGCGGGCTCGCGCCTGGAGCACATGGTCGCCGGGTTCTGCGCGGCGGTCGTGGTCATGGTCAAGCCGCCCTATTTTGTGCTGGCCTTCATGTTGCCGTCGCTCTGTCTTGCGCTTGAAAGGCGGTCGCTGAGACCGCTCTTCGTCGCAGAGAACCTGATGGGCGCTGCGATCGTGGCCGCCTATATCGCGTCCATCGCGCTCTTCGACCGCGCTTACGTCAGCGACGTCCTGCCCTTGGTCAGGGAGGTCTATCTTCCGTTGAGGGCCTCTGCCGCCGATATGCTGGCAAACTGGCCGAAAGTGGTGCTGCTTCTGGCCGCCGCCACCGTGCTTGCGGCCGGCGGCCTGAGAAAGACGAACTGGGACGTCAGGATTCCGCTCCTGACCGCCCTGGGGTTCATTCCGGCCTTCATCGTCATGGGCAAGGGTTGGCCCAATCACGCGCTGCCGATGGTCGTTGTTGCAACACTTGCATTTGGCATGCAGCTTGTGCGGTTCGGCACATTCGGCAGTGCAGGCATCGTTCGCAAGGCCGCCCTGATCTTCGGCTGCGTGCTGGTGCTGCAAATAGCGGTCAGGGCACAGTACGCGGCGCTGACGACGGATAACGGCCCGATCGCCCGGTCTGTCGCCGCGATCCGCGCAACGGTCGAAACCCCGACCATCATGTCGATTGCCGACCAGATGCAGGTTGCCCATCCCCTCGCCAGGCTGGTCGGCGGCAGGTTCATATCACGCCATCCGAGCGCCTGGGCGGTCTCCAACGCGGACACGCTCGCCCGCGTCACCGGCGATCTCGAACGGAGACCGGAACTTGAAAGCATCCGCGATCGGGTGATCGGCGAAAACGCCGCCGAGATATCAGCGAAGAAGCCCGATATCGTGCTGTCAGGCTCGCCGGCGTGGACTGCCCTGATGCTGCAGGACAAGCGGATCCAGGTCGCCTTGGCCGACTATCGTCTGCTGCACACCGAGCGGGAAATCACTGTCTATCTGCGTTACACGGCGCCTGCGCCGCTCCAAACCGATAGAGCAGGAGCCCCCGGAAACCCATGACACGGCTGGATCCAATCGCTCCGCTGGACGACATATGGCTCGATCTCGAGAGCCTCGGTGCAACAGCATGAGCGTCTCGAACGACATTGGCGGCTTGAGCCGCTGGCGCGACCGGGATATTGCGGCGTCGCTGCTTCCTAGCCGCAATGTCCTGGCCATTGCGGCAGTCACCGTCTTCTCGATCTTCTGGCAGCGACGTTGGGGGACTGTTCCCGACACTAGCTGGCTGATCACGGTCTGCGAGCGTATGCTGTCCGGTGAGCGGCTTTACTCGCAAATCTACGAGACCAATCCCCCATTCAGCGTCTGGCTCTATCTGCCGCCAGTGGCTGCGGCCAGATTGCTGGGCACCGCCCCGGAAATCCTGGTTGAGGCCTGGACATACCTTGCCGTGCTTATCGGACTTTCGCTCTCGGGCGTGATCGTCAAGCGTGCGGGTTTCACCGAAACTGCATCATTGTTTGCACTGGGGCCAGCGTTTTGCGCAATGTTGGTGGTCTTCCCCGGAAATGCCTTCAGCGAGCGGGAGCATATCGGCACGGCACTTTTCATGCCGCTGCTTGCGCTTCATGCCTGGCGCGCGCGCAGAGATGCAGCTGCCCAACCAGACCCCGGGCTCGCCGTACTCGCCGGCCTGTCGGGCAGCATTCTGCTGCTGGTCAAGCCCTACTATGCGATCATGGTGTTGGCGCCGGCGCTGGTCGTTGCAGTGCGCCGGCGCAGTCTGAAATCGATCTTCGCCCTGGAACACTGGGTCATTGGCGGCATCTGCGTTGTCTATCTCGGCACGGTCACGCTGATCCATCCGGAATTCGTGCGCGACATCTATCCCCTCTTGGCGGACGTTTATGCAAAGATCGGCATCTTTTGGCCGATTGTGATCGGCTACGGTTTCTCGTGGTGTTTCCTTGTCTTCCTGATCTGGTGGCTGTGGCCGGCCAGGCGGTTTCCAGAGCTGGCGGCGGTAGCGTTGGCGGCATCGATCGCCGGCATGTTTCCCCTGTTCTACCAAGCCAAAGGCTGGTCTTATCATGCCTATCCCGCGATCTTTTGCGCTGTGGCAGCCATTTTCTGCCTGTTGGCACTGCCCAGGATCGTGCAGCGGCCGTCGAAGCTGTTGACGTTCGTGACGGCTCCTTCGCGAGCTTGGGCATTGGCGGCGGTGGCAATCGCTTTCTTGCCGTACTGGAGCACTCAGAAACCAGGGCCGGCGCTGGTTGCCGCAATTCGCGCCGCCACCGATCGGCCGACCGTAGCGTTGGTTAGTTCGGATATTTCCTCGGGACATCCGTTGAACCGTATGATCGATGGGCAGTTCGTTTCAACCCACGTCAGCGATTGGCTTGGAGCGTTCGCACTTTCCCTGTCCCGGCAGGCAGCTCTCTCGGGTGACACCGCCGAAGCCATGCGTTACCGAGCCATCATGGCGCGCTACGTCGAAAGCAAACGCGAAGAGTTCGTGCGTCTGCGCCCGGATATCGTCGTCTTCAAGAAAAACAACACGATGTGGACAAGCCAACTGACGGGGCATTTTGGCTTTGACGCCATCCTGGCGCACTACCGCATTCTTATCGAGGACGAGGCCGAGCGCATCTATCTGCGCGACGATTATGTCCGCCCGGGCCACCGGCCACCCGAACAGCCTATTTCGGAATCGTCACCCGTCGCAGCGTCAGATTGATGCGGCCGCCACTCCTGAGCAATGCCGAGGTCGACGGGTAGATACGGTCGACGCCGTGAAAGCAGAGCCGCCCTTCGCCGCCAAGCACGACGACGTCGCCGCTCCTCAGCCTGAACGATTTGGTGGCGCCGTCGCGCGTCGTCTGGCCGACCCGGAACAGGCAATCGTCGCCGAGCGACACCGAGACGACGGGCGCGGAGAAATCGCTCTCGTCGCGGTCCTGGTGAAGACCCATCTTGGCATCCTGCGAATAGAAATTGACCAGGCAGGCTTCCGGCGGGCGCGCATAGGCAGATACATCCCGCCACAGTTCGAGCAGCATCTCCGGGATCGGCGGCCAAGGCCTTCCGGTCACCGGGTGGGTCGGCTGGTAGCGATAGCCGTGCTCCTTGTCGGTGACCCAGCCCAGCGGACCGCAATTGGTCATGCGCACGCTCATCTCCTTGCCGGTACGCGGCATCGCCGGCACGAACAGCGGCGCGTTCTGCACGACCTGCCTGATATCTTCCACCAGCACTTCCTGCATGGCGCGCGACAGGTAGCCGGGCATATGGCGGACGCCTTTGGGCAGTACGAGCATCGCGTCGCTTAATCCGTTGGTCTGGAGAAATCAGAATGCCACCGTCAAATGAAAACGGCGACCCGAAAGCCGCCTCCGACGGTGGCTGCGCGCTTTAACCGGCGATCTGAGATCCGAAGCCGCTTCGGCTGTCACTCATCCCCGACCCGGCCGCGCAGTTTCTTGATCGAGCCGCGCCCGGCCTTGCTCTTGAGCCGTCTTTCGACCGCGCCTTTGGACGGCCTGGTCTTCTTGCGCGGTGGTGGTGGTGGTTCGGCGGCCTTGGCGACCAGTGCCGTCAGCCGCGCCCGGGCGTCCGCCCGGTTCTGCTCCTGGGTGCGGAAGCGTCCGGCTTCAATGACGATGACGCCGTCCTTGGTGGCGCGCTGGCCGGCAAGCTTGATGGTCCGTTCGCGCACCCGCTCCGACAGGCCAGCCGCATTGGCGGCATCGAAGCGCAATTGCACTGCCGTCGCCACCTTGTTGACGTTCTGGCCGCCCGGGCCGGACGAACGGATGAAGTCCTCGTGCAGGTCGCCCGGATTAATCACCGCATCGTCGGTAATGATGATCTTGTCGTCGGCGTTCATGCCGCACTCATGGCGCGGCAGGCGAAAAAAGAAAAGGCCCGATCGAAGCCGGCCTTGAAGCATCACCAGGGGCGACGGCTATTCAGCCGCTACCTGCATGCGTGGTGCGGCGCCGAGCACGGTGGCGTCGACATGGGCTTCGAATTTTTCGAAATTGTCGACGAACATGCCGACCAGCCTTGCCGCCTGCCGGTCGTAGGCGGGCTTGTCGATCCAAGTCGATCTAGGGTCGAGAATGGCGCGGTCGACGCCGGCAACCGTCACGGGCACGTCGAAACCGAAATTGGCGTCGGTGCGGAAGTCGGCCGCTTTCAGCGAGCCGTCGAGCGCCGCCGCAAGCAGCGCCCGCGTTGCTTTGATAGGCATTCGCTTGCCGGTGCCGTAGGCGCCGCCGGTCCAGCCGGTGTTGACCAGCCAGCAATCGACGCCGTGGCGGGCGATGAGCTCGCGCAGCAGATTGCCATATTCCGACGGATGCCGCGGCATGAACGGTGCGCCGAAGCATGTCGAAAATGTCGCTTCGGGTTCCGTAACACCCTTCTCGGTCCCCGCCACCTTGGCGGTATAGCCGGAGAGGAAATGGTACATGGCCTGCGCCGGGGTCAGCCGCGCGATCGGCGGCATCACACCGAATGCGTCGGCGGTCAGCATGATGATGTTCTTCGGGTGGCTGGCGCGCCCCGTCTTGCTGGCATTGGGGATGAAGTGGAGCGGATAGGCGCAGCGTGTGTTTTCGGTCAGCCCGCCGTCGTCGAAATCCGGCACGCGGCCTGCGTCGAGCGCCACATTCTCCAGCACCGTGCCGAAGCGCTGGGTGGTGGCGAAGATCTCCGGCTCGGCTTCGGCCGAAAGCTTGATCGTCTTGGCATAGCAGCCGCCCTCGAAATTGAAGATGCCGTGCGGTCCCCAGCCATGCTCGTCGTCGCCGACCAGCGTGCGCGACGGGTCGGCCGACAACGTCGTCTTGCCGGTCCCGGAAAGGCCGAAGAAAACGGCCGCGTCGCCGACGGGCCCTTCATTGGCCGAGCAGTGCATCGGCATCACACCCTTTGCCGGCAGCAGGTAGTTGAGCACGGTGAACACCGACTTCTTCATCTCGCCGGCATACGAGGTACCGCCGATCAACACGATCATGTGCGAAAGATCGACGGCAATCACCGTTTCGCCGCGCGTGCCGTGGCGGGCGGGATCGGCGCGAAACGACGGCAGGTCGATGATCGTCAAATCGGGCATGAAATGCTCGAGTTCGGCGGCGGCCGGTCGGATGAGCAGATTGCGGATGAACAAGGAGTGCCAGGCAAGCTCCGTGATCACCCTGGTCGGCAGCTTCAGTTCCTCGTCGGCGCCGCCGACCAGGTCCTGCACATAAAGGTCCTTTCCAGCCGCGTGGGCGCGAAAATCGGCAAGCAGCGTATCGAACTGGATCGGCGAAATCGCTTTGTTGTTGTCCCACCATATATGCGGCGCGGTGCTTTCGTCGCGCACCACGAATTTGTCCCTGGGCGAGCGGCCGGTGTGCTGCCCGGTCTCGGCGGCAAGCGCGCCATGCGCGGTGAGTCGGGCCTCGCCACGGCGGATTGCCTCCTCGTAGAGCGCGGCCGCGCCGAAATTATAGCGCACCACGCCCGTGGTTCTCAGGTCGATGCGATCGATTGCACATGCAGGATTGCGTTTGCCGGCTTCCGACATGGGTGTCCCTTCTTCGATTTACCGCGTCTTTACCGGCGAATTCCGGAACCCCCATTGCAGGAGCTAAAAACGTCAAAACCAGAAAAGGCGAATGATATCAAATCATTAATCGATTTAAATATTTTGAAAGTTGTTTAAATCGTTTATATGTGCAAAAACACTGATGGTTGCCCAAAGGATTGGCGATGTTCATTCGTCCAATCCATATCGAGGTACAATTGTAGCCGTCGACATGCCGCGCGTGACAGCGGATACAGCCTGTGCCACATTTTGTACCTAATTTGTCCTGCAAAAGCCCCTTCTCGACGAAAGAAGGGACAGCTCATGAGGGAGCCGCTTGAAATGGCAACAATCGCGCTTGTCGACGACGATCGCAACATTCTGACTTCGGTTTCGATCGCCCTCGAATCCGAGGGTTATCGGGTCGAAACCTACACGGATGGGGCATCGGCGCTGGAGGGACTGGCGGCGCGCCCGCCGAACCTCGCCATCCTCGACATCAAGATGCCGCGCATGGACGGCATGGAGTTGCTGCGCCGGATGCGTCAGAAATCCGACCTGCCGGTGATCTTCCTGACCTCCAAGGACGATGAGATCGATGAACTGTTCGGCCTCAAGATGGGCGCCGACGACTTCATCCGCAAACCCTTCTCGCAGCGTCTTCTGGTGGAGCGCGTCCGCGCCGTGCTGCGCCGCGCCAGCACCCGCGAGGCGGCGGCCAAGGCGCCCAACCAGCAGGCCCGGTCGCTTGAGCGCGGCCAGCTTGTCATGGACCAGGAGCGCCACACCTGCACCTGGAAGGGCGAGCCGGTGACGCTGACCGTCACCGAGTTCCTCATCCTGCATTCGCTGGCACAGCGTCCGGGGGTCGTAAAAAGCCGTGATGCGCTGATGGATTCGGCTTATGATGAGCAGGTCTATGTCGATGACCGCACCATCGACAGTCACATCAAGCGGCTGCGCAAAAAGTTCAAGGCCGTCGATGATGACTTCGAAATGATCGAAACCCTTTACGGAGTCGGATATCGGTTCCGCGAAGCTTGAGTCGAGCGGGAGCTGCTATTCGATGGCAGTGCAAGTAGAGCGAGTGAGACGGTCGGGCGCCGCCAGGCGCCCGCCGCGGATTCTGCCCGCCTTCGTGTCGAAAATTACGGTGCCGATGCGCCGGTTTCTCGGCCATCACATCTTTTCCAGCCTGACGCGGCGTATCCTCTTTCTCAACCTTGCCGGCCTTGCCGTCCTGGTCACCGGCATTCTCTATCTCAATACCTTTCGTGACGGGCTGATCGACGCCCGTGTCGAGAGCCTGATGACTCAAGGCGAGATCATCGCCGGCGCGATCGCCGCCTCGGCGACGGTCGAGACCGATTCGATCAGCATCGATCCGGAGAAGCTGCTCGAGTTGCAGGCCGGCGAAAGCCTCGGCCCGGGCTCCGATCAGCTCGACAACCTCGATTTTCCGATCAATCCGGAGCGCGTGGCGCCGGTGCTCAGGCGGTTGATCTCGCCGACGCGCACACGCGCCCGCATTTACGACCGCGACGCCAACCTGCTGCTCGATTCCCGCCATCTCTATTCGCGCGGCCAGATCCTTCGCTACGATTTGCCGCCGGTCGAAGAGGAGCAGCCGGACCTTCTGGAGCGCATCCAGAAATTCGTCTTTGATTTCTTTCGCAACAAGCAGCTGCCTGTCTATCGCGAGCAGCCAGGTGGCAACGGCGCCGCGTTTCCTGAAGTGGTCAAGGCGCTTACCGGCAGTCCGTCGACGATCGTGCGGATCTCGGAGCAGGGCGAGCAGATCGTTTCAGTGGCGGTACCGATCCAGCGCTTCCGTGCCGTTCTCGGCGTGCTGATGCTGTCGACCGAAGGCGGCGACATCGACAAGATCGTCGCGGCCGAGCGCAAGGCGATCCTGCGCGTGTTCGGCATTGCCGCCCTGGTTACCGCCATCCTGTCGATGCTGCTGGCCTCCACCATCGCCAACCCGCTGCGCCGGCTTTCCGCGGCGGCGGTCAGGGTTCGCCGCGGCGTCAAGAACCGCGAGGAAATCCCCGACTTCTCCGACCGCCAGGACGAGATCGGCAATCTGTCGATCGCCGTGCGCGACATGACCAACGCGCTCTACGCCCGCATCGAGGCGATCGAAAGTTTTGCCGCGGATGTCTCGCACGAGTTGAAGAACCCGCTTACCTCGCTGCGCAGCGCGGTGGAGACATTGCCGCTGGCCAGGAACGACAATTCGCGCAGCCGGCTGATGGATATCATCCAGCACGATGTGAGGCGGCTTGACCGTCTCATCACCGATATTTCCGATGCCTCCCGTCTCGATGCCGAGCTGGCGCGGGAAGATGCAGGAACCGTCGACCTCAAGAAGTTCATCACCGATCTGGTCGCCGTCTCGCGCGAGGCAACGCGCAACAAGAAGGCGGTCGAGATCGAATTCAAGGTCGCCAAACTGCCGCAGGGCGTGAAAGGCTACTTCGTCGTCGGTCATGATCTGAGGATCGGCCAGGTGATCACCAACCTGATCGAGAATGCCCGCTCGTTCGTTCCCGAGGAACGTGGCCACATCACCATATCGCTGGCGCGCGCCGGCAAGTTCAACATCGTCACCATCGACGACAATGGACCCGGTATCCGGGCCGATAACATCGACCGCATTTTCGAGCGGTTCTATACCGATCGGCCGGCCGGCGAGGCGTTCGGTCAGAACTCGGGCCTTGGCCTGTCGATATCCAGGCAGATCGTTGAAGCCCATGGCGGCACGCTGAGCGCCGAGAACATCCCGGGCACCAAGCCTGGCGAGATCAAGGGCGCGCGCTTCGTGGTGACGCTGCCGGCGGAAGGCTGACGGATGAATTCCAATCACGCCTGGTCCTATTGTGCAGCCTGAAAATATTCACGGCACCGCGATCCTGATAGGTGATCGCGGCATTCTCATCACCGGACCGTCCGGCTTGGGCAAGACGACGCTGGCGCTCGCCTTGATCGATCATTGCAGCCAGCGTGGGCTGTTTTCCCGGCTGATCGGCGATGACCAGCTCTATGCTGCAGATTGCGACGGGCGGCTGGTCTGCCGCGCACCAGCCAGCATAGCCGGCCTCGTCGAGGTCCCGGGATTCGGCCCCAAACCGATACGGTTCGAGCCAAGCTGCGTGATCGACCTCATTATCCGGCTGGTGCCAGCCGGCAAAATGGCCCGCTTCCAGGAAGACTGCTGCGAACTCGTTGTCGGCGTACCAGTGCCGCGCATCGATCTTGCCGGGCGCAATGTAGCGGCGGCCTTGCCGGCAGTGATGTCGCGCCTGTCGATTGCGCCTTTCCTGTGATCCGATTTCGATTTTTTGCTGCAATGCGTCAAATTGGCTTGGGCCGGCGCAATTTTGGGCTTGTCAACGGGCCTTGCGTCGACAAGATAGCGCTCCCGCCACCTGGAACGGTCGGCGAGCATAAAATGCGCCTGTGAAGCGGCGATGACGGGAGCCACCAAAGAATGATCGGACTCGTGCTTGTAACGCACGGTCAACTGGCCGCCGAGTTCCGCAATGCCGTGGAACATGTCGTTGGGCCACAAGACAATTTCGAGACCGTGGCGATCGGTGCCGACGACGATATGGAACAGCGCCGCCGCGACATTATCGAGGCAGTCGGCCGCGTCGATACGGGATCAGGCGTCATCGTTTTGACCGACATGTTCGGCGGCACGCCCTCTAACCTCGCCATTTCCGTGATGGAATCCGGGCGTATCGAGGTCATTGCCGGCATGAACCTGCCGATGCTGATCAAGCTGTCCAGCGTTCGCAAGGGCGACAACATGACGGCCGCGCTGGATGAGGCGCAGGCTGCCGGCCGCAAATACATCAATGTCGCCAGTCAACTCCTGAGCAGCAAATGAGCGCGCTGTTGCCGGAAAAGGACAAGATCGTTCGCGACTTTCCAATCGTCAACCAGCGCGGCCTGCATGCGCGCGCCTCGGCCAAGTTCGTTCAAATCGCCAGCGGCTTCAACGCCACGGTCCAGGTCGAGAAGGACGGCGTCAAGGTCGGCGGCACCTCGATCATGGGCCTGATGATGCTGGCGGCGAGCCCCGGTTATTCGATACGCGTCACCGCCACCGGCCCGGAGGCCGAAGAGGTCATCGATGCGCTGGAGCAACTGGTTGCTTCCCGTTTCGGCGAGGAGTGCTGACGGCTTCGCCGACGGCACCTGCTACGGCATGTTCGGGCGCAACCTTGCGGCGGTGAAGGAAATCGCATTTTTGCGCGACCGTCGCGTATTTTGTTCTTGCTTTGTGCCGGCAGCTATGCTACTAATTTCGCTATGGTGCCAATTGGCCCCGAAGACCCGCCCGCCGAGGCGGGTTTTTGTTTCCGGCTTTGAAAGTGTTGCCGATTTGAGGTCTGAGGGACGGCCACCTTGGACAGCACCCCTTCTGCGCGCTCTCATGGCCGCCGCCGCTGAAGACATGCACGGATAAAGATTTCTTTATATCCCATTGTCGTCCCACTCCCGATCTGCTAGTCAGGCCGGCAACTCGCGCCCTCCGAAATGCCTTCGGGGCGGGCGCGTCCCGCAATCAATTCGCATCGGAGCACTGCCATGACGGGTAGCAAGGACTATGTGGTCGCTGACATCGCGCTTGCCGGCTGGGGCCGCAAGGAGATCGAGATCGCCGAAACCGAAATGCCCGGCCTGATGGCCTGCCGCGAGGAATTCGGCGACAAGAAGCCGCTCAAGGGCGCGCGCATCACCGGTTCGCTGCACATGACCATCCAGACGGCGGTGCTGATCGAAACGCTGAAAGCGCTCGGCGCCGACATCCGCTGGGCTTCCTGCAACATCTTCTCGACCCAGGACCACGCTGCCGCGGCCATTGCCGAGGCCGGAATTCCG
Organism: Mesorhizobium sp. M0601; assembly: GCF_040320845.1. NCBI lineage: Bacteria > Pseudomonadati > Pseudomonadota > Alphaproteobacteria > Hyphomicrobiales > Phyllobacteriaceae > Mesorhizobium > Mesorhizobium sp. M0601. The sequence goes on along the minus strand of NZ_JAMYQK010000005.1, from coordinate 63,541 downwards.
GTGTTTGCCGTCAAGGGCGAGACGCTGGAGGATTATTGGGTCTACACCGACAAGATCTTCCAGTGGGCCGATGGCGGCACCTCCAACATGATCCTCGATGACGGTGGCGATGCCACCATGTACATCCTGATCGGCGCCCGCGCCGAGGCCGGCGAGGATGTGCTGTCCAATCCGGGCAGCGAAGAGGAAGAGATCCTGTTTGCCCAGATCAAGAAGCGCATGCAGGCATCGCCCGGCTTCTTCACCAAGCAGAAGGAAGCGATCCGCGGCGTCACCGAAGAGACGACGACCGGCGTCAACCGGCTCTATCAGTTGCAGAAAAAAGGCCTGCTGCCGTTCCCGGCGATCAACGTCAATGATTCCGTCACCAAGTCGAAATTCGACAACAAATATGGCTGCAAGGAATCGCTTGTCGACGGCATTCGCCGGGGCACCGACACGATGATGGCTGGCAAGGTCGCGGTTGTCTGCGGCTATGGCGACGTCGGCAAGGGCTCGTCGGCTTCGCTCAAAGGCGCCGGCGCCCGCGTCAAGGTCACCGAGGTCGATCCGATCTGCGCGCTGCAGGCGGCGATGGACGGTTTCGAGGTGGTCACGCTCGAAGACGCGGCGCCGACGGCCGACATCGTCATCACCACCACCGGCAACAAGGACGTCGTTACCCTCGACCACATGCGCCTGATGAAGGACATGGTGATCGTCGGCAACATCGGTCACTTCGACAACGAGATCCAGGTGGCCTCGCTGCGCAACCTGAAATGGACCAACATCAAGCCTCAGGTGGATATGATCACCTTCCCGGACGGCAAGCGGATGATCCTTTTGTCGGAAGGCCGCCTGCTCAACCTCGGCAACGCTACCGGCCACCCGAGCTTCGTCATGTCGGCGTCCTTCACCAATCAGGTGTTGGCCCAGATCGAGCTGTACACCAAGCCCGGCCAGTACGAGAACCAGGTCTATGTCCTGCCGAAGCATCTCGACGAAAAGGTCGCGCGCCTGCATCTCGACAAGCTCGGTGCCCGCCTGACCGAACTGTCCGGCGAACAGGCCGCCTATATCGGCGTCACTCCGCAGGGACCGTTCAAGCCGGAACACTACCGCTATTAACCACGGCGAAACTTGCCACTAGATATTGAAGCCGGGCGATTGACTTTTCGCCCGGCTTTATTTTTGCGCTGATTGATTCTTCACGCCGATTCGCGCAAGCGCTATGGTGCTGATTCGCGGTCCGGGGACGAGGCCCGGGCGCACGCATCAGGGCGGTCTTGCATTCAGGCGGCGAAGAGGACCAAGACATGCCGGGGGATAACCCGCCTTGCGCGGGACAGGCCGTTTCCGGCGGCCATAACGATTCGATCACGGGCTCCGCTGCCAGAGGCGGCAGCCTTCTATGGCGCGCCGGCAGCCGTGTCGGGGTGCTGCTTGCTTCTTCCGCGCTGGTTGGTCCGCTGCTTGGCTTTACTGCACATGCCCAAACCCGCGTGGCGCAAAAGGCCGGGCTGTCGGTCAGCACGGTCGAGGTCATGCAACTCGCCATGTTCGTCGGCGTCATGGGGGCGGCATTGCTGTCGGCCATCTTTCTGATCCGCGAACGGGCGCGCACCGCGGCGGAAAATGCCGAGCTCAGGACCCGTATCGCCGACGTCAATGCCGCGCTGCAGCGCTCGGAGGCGCTGCTCCATTCCCGCGATCAGCGCGTGGTGGTATGGGCGGCCGAGAACAAGAAGCCCGAGCTTGTCGGGACATTGCCGATCGAGAGCGGCGCGCCGGAGGACCGGGCGGCCTTCCTGGCTTTCGGCCGCTGGCTGATGCCGCGTTCGGCGGCTGCACTCGAACATGCCGTCGCGGCACTGCGGGACAAGGCAAAGCCGTTCGATCTGGTCATCGAATCGCAGGCCGGCCAGCCGCTCGAGGTTCACGGCCGCAAGAGTGCGGCGCATGTGCTGGTTCGCTTCGTCTCGCTTTCGGAGACACAGCGAAGCCAGGCCAGGCTGAAGATCGAGAACCAGCGCTTAGCTGCCGACCATGAGACGCTGATCGGTCTTCTGGATGCGCTCAAGATGCCGTCATGGCTGCGTACTGTCGACGGGCGGCTGAAATGGGTCAACCGCGCCTATGCCGAAGCGGTCGAGGCCGAGAATGCCGAAGCGGCGGTCCGCGATGGCAAGGAATTCCTCGGCGGCCAGGCGCGCGACACGATCGCTGCGCAGCACAGGTCGCGCGCGGTCTTTGAACAGACGCTCTCCACGGTCATCGAAGGCGACCGCCGCATGTTTGCCGTGACCGATTTTGCCGGGGCGGATGGTTCGGCTGGTCTTGCCTGCGACATCAGCGCTATCGAGGCCATTCGCGCCGAATATGAGCGGACCATGCAGAGCCACGCCGACACGCTCGATCAGCTCAACACCGCCGTGGCGATTTTCGACACCGACGAGAAATTGCGGTTTTTCAATCAGGCGTTCCAGAAACTATGGGGCCTCGACAGCGGCTTCCTGCACAGCGCGCCGGACAACGCCTTGCTGCTCGACCGCCTGCGCAGCGAAGGCAAGATCGCCGAGCAGCCCGAATGGCGGCGCTGGAAAGAGAGCCTGCTCGGCGCTTACCGCGCGGTTGAATCGCAGGAGCATTGGTGGCATCTGCCGGACGGCAAGACCATTCGCGTCGTCGCCAATCCGCAGCCCAAGGGCGGCGTCACCTGGGTGTTCGAGAACCTGACCGAGAAGATGGACCTTGAAAGCCGCTACCAGACCGCCGTCCGGGTCCAGGGCGAGACGCTCGACAACCTCGCCGAAGGCGTCGCTGTGTTCGGCCCCGACGGCAGGCTGAGACTGTCGAACCCGGCGTTCGCGGCATTGTGGGGGCTGGATGCCGATGCCTCAAAACCCAACGTCCATGTCTCGACGATCCGCGACCTTTGCGACCGCCGTGCCGTCGACAGTCCGTGGGGCGGGTTCGTTGCCGCCATCACCGGCTTCGACGACGAGCGCCGCGACCGCCACGGCCAAACCGAATTGAACAACGGCACCGTTTTGCGCTACGCCGTCATCCCTTTGCCCAACGGCCAGGTGATGATGACCTTCGTCGACGTTACCGACAGCGTCAATGTCGAGCGGGCGCTGAAGGACAAGAATGAGGCGCTGCAAAAGTCCGACCAGATCAAGAACGAATTCGTGCAGCACGTCTCCTATGAGCTGCGCTCGCCACTCACTAACATCATCGGCTTTACCGAGCTTCTTTCACTGCCGTCGACTGGTCCGCTGAACCAGAAGCAACGCGAATATATCGGGCATGTCGGCTCGTCCTCCTCGGTCCTGCTCACCATCGTCAACGACATCCTCGACCTGGCGACGGTGGATGCCGGCATCATGGAACTCGACATTTCCGAAGTTCACATCGATCGAACCATTACGGCTGCCGCCGAACTGGTCGCCGACCGGCTGGAGGAACATGCGATCAAGCTCAGGATCGACGCGGCGGCCGCGCCGAAAACCTTCCACGGCGACGAGATCCGCGTCCGCCAGATCCTCTTCAATCTGCTCAGCAATGCCGCCAATTACGCGCCGGAGGCGAGCACCATAACGCTCGCCTGCCGCCAACTTGCCGACGGCGTGGAATTTTCCGTTCACGATGACGGCCCCGGCATGCCGCCGGACCTGCTTGACTCAGTGTTCCGGCGCTTCGAGCCGCGCACCAATGGCGGCCGCCGCCGTGGCGCCGGGCTCGGCCTGTCGATCGTCAAGAGCTTTGTCGAACTGCATGGCGGCAGCGTCCGCATCGAGACCGGCAGGGATAAGGGCACCACGGTTGTTTGCGCCTTTCCCGACACGCCGTCCGGCATCCGCGCGGCGGCCGAGTAGCGCGTTCGATGGCGGTATTGGTGCTGGAGCGTTTTCTCGCCGACGAGGCTGCGACGGCAAGGTTCGGCGAGGATCTCGCCATGTCGCTGCGCGTCGGCGACGTGCTCGCCCTCAAGGGCGATCTCGGCGCCGGCAAATCGACCTTGGCACGGGCGCTGATCAGGGCACTGGCCGACGATGCCGGGCTCGACGTGCCGAGCCCGACCTTCACGCTGGTCCAGAGCTACGACGCGCGTGTGCCGGTTCATCATTTCGATCTCTACCGCTTGGGCACGGCATCCGAGCTGGACGAGCTGGGCTTCGACGAGGCGCTGACGCAAGGCGCCGCGCTGGTCGAATGGCCGGAGCGGGCAGAGGCATATCTGCCGAAAACCTCGGTGCTGGTCGAACTTCTCCAGCAGGGCGACGGCCGACTGGCGAGACTATCGGGAGAGGGCGCCGCCTTCGAGCGCGCGGCGCGATCGCTGGCAATGCGCGATTTTCTCGGGCAGGCCGGTTGGGGCGAAGCGCAGCGACGATATTTCATCGGTGATGCCTCGGCTCGCTCCTACGAGATCGTCACGCTCGCCGGATTTCCGCCGCGCGTGCTGATGAACTCGCCAAGGCTGGTGCTCGGACCGCCAGTCCGCGACGGCAAACCCTATGCCGAGATCGCTCACACCGCGCAATCCGTTTCGGCGTTCGTCGCCATCGACCGGGCCTTGCGGGCCGGCGGCGTCAGCGTCCCGGAAATTCATGCCCAGGATCTCGACCAGGGTTTTCTTCTGCTGGAGCATCTCGGTTCCCAAGGCTTCCTCGACAAGCGCGGCCAGCCGGTGGCCGCGCGTTATGCGGCGGCGGCCGAACTGCTTGCCATGATGCACGGCAAAACATGGCCGGCCCGCATGCAGGCCGGCCCCGGCGTCTTCCACGACGTGCCGCCTTTCGACCGCGACGCCATGATGATCGAGGCCGAATTGCTGGTCGACTGGTATGTCCCGGCGATATCAGGCGCTTCGCCAAGCGAGGCGTTGCGCGCCGGTTATCGCAGCGAATGGAGTGCGGTGCTCGATCGGCTGGAGGGGCGCGAATACACGCTGATGCTGCGCGATTTCCATTCACCCAACCTGATCTGGCGCGCTGACCGTTCCGGTCACGACCGTCTCGGCGTCGTCGATGTCCAGGACGCGCTGATCGGGCCGTCCGCCTACGACGTCGCCTCGCTCGCCATGGACGCGCGCGTCACTATCTCACCCGAAATCGAAAAGCACACGCTCGCCGCCTACATCGCCGCGCGACGCGCTGCCGGTGCCTTCGATGAGAACGAATTCCGCGAAACCTATGCAATCATGGCCGCACAGCGCAATTCCAAGATCCTCGGCATCTTCGTGCGGCTCGAAAAACGCGACGGCAAGCCTTATTATCTGAAGCATCTGCCGCGCATCCGCGACTATCTTCGCCGGGCACTGGCGCATCCGGCGCTGGCCGGGCTGCAGGATTTCTACATCGCCCACGGCTTGCTGGAGGAACGCTCGATTTGACGGCTAAGGATTTGGGCCCGAAGGCGTCGGATGAGCAGCCGATGCCGACGACCGCCATGGTGCTCGCCGCCGGGCTCGGCAAGCGCATGCGGCCGATCACCGACACCATGCCGAAGCCGCTGGTCAAGGTCGCCGGCAAGACATTGCTCGACTGGGGGCTGGACTGCCTAGCCGAAGCCGGCGTCGCCAAGGCCGTCGTCAACGTCCATTACCTCCCGCAACAGATCGTGGACCATGTAGCCCGCCGCAGTGCGCCGAGAATCGTCATCTCGGATGAGAGTAGGGGCTTGCTTGACTCCGCCGGTGGTATCGTCAAGGCATTGCCCAGGTTAGGGGCGCCCTTCTATGTGCTCAACGCCGACACCTTCTGGATCGACAGCGGCGTTTCCAATCTCAGGCGTCTTGCCCTTGCATGGGAGGGCGCGACAATGGACATTCTGCTGATGCTTGCGGATCTCCAGTCGGCAACCGGACATAGCGGCGGCACCGATTTCCTGGTGGCGCCGGACGGCGCCTTGCGGCGTGCGAACAACGATCCGGCCGGCCTGATCTATGCCGGCGCCGCAATCGTCCATCCGTGCATCTTCAAGGATGCGCCGGCCGGTCCACACTCTCTCAACGCCTATTTCGATGCGGCAATCGCCGCCGGCCGCTTGTTCGGCATGAAAATGCAGGGTCACTGGATTACTGTCGGCACACCTGACGCGATCCCGCGGGCGGAAGCAGCGGTCGCCGCCGCGCTTGCCGGCACGCCCAATGCTGTTGCTGAGGCACCCGGCGCTCTTACCGAGTCGAAATGAGCGGCTCCCGCCGCGTTTTCTCGATCCCGCCCGGAGCGCCGTTCCTGCCGACGCTGGCCGAGGCGCTGCTTGCGGGGCGCTTGGTTCCCGGCTTCGCCTATGACGGCGATCCGCTGGCGCTGGCCGATCTCACCATCTATGTGCCGACGCGCCGTGCGGCGCGGGCGCTTCGCGGCGTCTTCGTCGATGCTCTCTCGCGCTCGGGAAGCCGCTCGGCGATCCTGCCGGTCATCCGCCCGCTTGGTGAGTTCGATGAAGATGAAGCCGCCTTCGAGGCAGGAGCTTCGGCCGCCATCGACCTTGCGCCGCCGATCGCCGCGGTCGAGCGTCTTCTGCTGCTTGCGCCGCTGGTGCGGGCGTGGAAACGCCGCCTGCCGGCACATGTCGCGGCTTTGTTCGACGAGGAGATCGTCATACCGGCCTCCGCCGCCGACGCCATCTGGCTGGCGCGCGACCTTGCACGCCTGATGGATGAGATCGACACCGAAGGCACGGATTGGGCAAGGCTCGCCGAGCTTGTAACCGGCAATCTTGCAGGCTGGTGGCAGGTGACACTCGACTTCCTGACCATCGTGACGGAGAACTGGCCGAACCTGCTCGAGGAACGCCATCGTTCCAATCCGGCCGCGCATCGTAATGCCCTGATAAGGCTGGAGGCGGCGCGGCTGAAGCGTAATCCGCCAGCCGGACCGGTGATCGCCGCCGGTTCCACCGGCTCCATTCCCGCCACGGCCGAGCTGCTTGCCGTGATCGCCGGTCTGCCCAATGGCGCTGTTGTGCTGCCCGGGCTCGACCGGGCGTTGGACGAGCCGTCCTTTGCCGCGATCACCACACCGGGCGCGCGCCCAGCCGTGCTTGGCCACCCGCAATACGGCCTGGCAAAGTTGATCGGCAAGATCGGCGTGCCGCGCGCCGATGTCGAGGAGATTGCTGTTGCGCCGCGACCGCTTGCGCTGCGCGCCGCACTTGTCGGCGACGCGCTGCGCCCGGCGGAGACCACCGAGCTTTGGGCCGAGACGCGCGCCCGCTTTAGGGCCGGCGATATTGCCGAGGCCTTCGCCGATGTGACGCTTCTCGAAGCCGCCAGCGAACGAGACGAAGCCGTGGCGATCGCCGTCGCGCTCAAACAGGCCGTCGAACGGCCCGGCCAGCGCGCCGCACTCGTCACCGGCGACCGCGCTCTGGCGCGGCGCGTCTCAGTCGAGCTGCTGCGCTTCGGCGTTGCCGCCGACGATTCCGGCGGCACGCCGCTGATCAACACACCAGCTGCCAGCCTGCTCAGGCTGGCGCTTCAGGCAGCCTTCCGCCCGGGCGACCCCGTCGCCCTGCTGTCGCTGCTCAAGCATCCCCTGCTTGGCCTCGGCCTGGAGCGGGCAAGCGTGCGCTATGCGGCCGAAATCGTCGAACTCGTGGGGCTGCGCGGCGGCACAGGGCGTCCGGACGTGGCGTCGCTGCCGCAGCTCTTCGACACCCGGCTCCTCGAATTCGACGGCGGCGGCAATCGCCGCCCACCCTTCTGGTGGCCGCGGCTTTCGGTCAGGCGCATCGAACAGGCGCGCGACCTGCTGATCCGGCTAACGGCCGCGCTGGCGCCGCTGGTTGCTTTTCGCGGCGACGAGAATGCCGATCTTGCCACCCTTGTGCGCGCCAGCGTCGTTGCGCTCGAAAGTCTCGGCCGCGCCGCTGACGGCAGCCTGAGCGAACTCTATGCGGGCGATGCCGGCGAAAAGCTCGCCGAGCTCTTGCGCGGGCTGGTCGCGGCCTCGGTGTCGTTCTCCTTCGCCGCTGACGAATGGCCTGACGTGATGGAGGCGCTGATCGCGCCCGAGACGGTCAAGCCGGCGCAGGGCACCGACAGGAACATCGCAATCTGGGGTGTGCTGGAAGCGCGGCTTCAGGATGTCGACACGCTGGTCGTCGGCGGGCTCAACGAAGGCGTGTGGCCGCGCAAGCCGGAGAGCGACCGCTTCATGTCGCGGCTGATGAAGACCGGCATCGATCTTGAACCGCCCGAGCGGCGCATCGGCCTTGCCGCCCATGATTTCCAGATGGCCATGGGCGCCAAAAAAGTGGTGCTGGCTCGCTCCGGCCGCTCCGGCGACGCACCGTCGGTACCTTCGCGCTGGCTGCAGCGCATCCTTACATTCGTTGGCGAGGACCACGCTGCTGCACTTCGCCGGCGCGGCGATGAACTGCTTGCCTGGGCGCGTGTGCTCGATGCCGGCGAAAAGCAGGACTTTGCGCCGCGGCCGCAGCCGAAACCGCCGATCGCCGCACGGCCGCACCACTTCTCGGTCACCGAGATCGAAACGCTGCGTCGCGATCCCTATGCGGTCTATGCCAGAAGGATACTCGGCCTGATGCCGCTCGATCCGGTCATTCGCGATCCGGGCGCTGCCGAGCGTGGCACGCTGTTTCACGCCGTTCTGCACCTCTTCTCAGCGACGGTGGCCGACCCGTGCGCGCCGGAGGCGCTGGTCGGGCTCATCGCCGCAGGCCGCTCCTGCTTTGCAGGCGCGGCCCTGCCCGCCGATGTCGAGGCGGTGTGGTGGCCACGCTTCGAAAAGCTTGCCGCCGGCATCATCGAATGGGAGCGCGGCCGGGCCGCAGCCGTGGCACGGCGGCACGCCGAGGAACGCGCCGAAAAGACCGGTGTCGGCCGATCCGGTATGACCCTGTCCGGCTATGCCGATCGCATCGATCTGCTGGCCGGCGGCATGGCCGACATCCTCGATTACAAGACCGGCTCCTCGCCATCCAAAGCACAGGCGCACACGCTGCTCGCGCCGCAACTGGCACTGGAGGGCGCGCTGCTCAGGCGCGGCGCTTTCAAGGAGCTTGGCGCTTGCGAGCCGTCGCAACTGGCCTTCGTGCGGCTGAGGCCGAATGGCGAAGTGTTCGAGGAATCCATCCTCGAATACAACCGCAAGCCGCGAACCGCCGCCGATCTCGCCGAAGAAGCGTGGGCGCGGCTGGAAAAACTGCTGATCCACTACGCCGACCCGGCGACCGGCTATCTGTCGCGGGCGCTGCCGTTCCGCGAGGGCGAGACCGACGGCGACTACGACCATCTCGCCCGCGTGCTCGAATGGTCCGCCGGCGGCGACGCCGATGACGAGGGAGGGGAGGCATGAAAAAGGCCTATCCCATTCCAAGCGACACTGCCGCCAGTCAGGCAAGCGCCTCCGATCCGCGCAATTCCGCATGGGTGTCGGCCAATGCCGGATCCGGCAAGACCCATGTACTCGCCCAGCGCGTTATCCGGCTGTTGCTGCGCGGCACCGATCCGTCCAAGATCCTGTGCCTGACCTATACGCGTGCCGCCGCCGCCAACATGTCGAACCGGGTGTTTTCGACCCTGTCGCAATGGACGGCCCTGGGCGATGCCGAGCTCTCGACACGGATAGAGGCGCTGGACGGCCGCCAGCCCGACCGCGAAACCATGCGCCGGGCGCGGCGGTTGTTTGCCGAGGCGCTGGAAACACCCGGCGGGCTGAAGATCCAGACCATCCACGCCTTCTGCGAATCGGTGCTGCATCAGTTCCCGCTGGAAGCCAATATCCCTGCGCATTTCGAAATGCTCGATCCGCAAATGGAGGCTTCGCTGTTTGCCGCCGCCCGCCGCGACATGATTTCGGGCGGCGTTGCAGGCGATGCGGCATTGTCCGAGGCCTTCGCCACCGTGCTGGAGCGCGGCGGCGAGCATGGGCTCGACGCACTGTTGGCCGAGATCGTGCGCAAGCGCGATGGTTTGCGTGCGTTCATCGCCGCGGCCGGCGGCGATGGTTTTCAGGCGCTGTTCGACGAGTTCCATTTCCGCGCCGGCCAGACGGCCGAAGGTATAGCCGCCTCGGTCTGGCCGCTGCCCGGCTTCCTGCCGGATTATCTCGTCACCTTTTCACGGGCAGCCGAGGCCGCCGATGCGCGCATCCTGCTGAACAATCTGCTGCCATACGCCCGCCTTGCCTTTGCCGAGGAGCATCCGGTACGTCGCCTGAATTTGCTCTCCAAGGCTTTCCTGAGGGCCGACGGCGAGCCTTACGATCCGGCAAAGACGTTTAAAAGGGCATTGCTTCACCGGTTGCCCGATCTTGCCGAACGATATCTGGCGGCGGTCGACGCCATTCTCGAAATCTCCGACAGGCTGGCCTTGTTCAGGATGCTGGAAGGCACGCGTGCGGCGCTGACCATCGCCGACTGGCTGATCGCCCGCTACGAGCAATTGAAGCGCGCGCGCGGCTTCCTCGACTTCAACGACCTGATCACCCGCACGGTCCATCTACTGGCGCGGCCCGACGCCGGCCCATGGGTGCAGTACAAGCTCGACCAGGGCATCGACCACATCCTCCTCGACGAGGCGCAGGACACCAGTCCCGACCAGTGGGAGGTAGTCAAGCGGCTGGCGGAGGAGTTCTTTGCCGGGCTCGGCGCACGCGACGCCGTCCACCGCACCATCTTTGCGGTCGGCGACGAAAAGCAGTCGATCTATTCCTTCCAGGGAGCCGCCCCGGACTCCTTTGCCGACAGCCGGCTTTTGTTTGCCGGCAAAGTCAGATCCGCCGCCGCCGCCTTCGCCGATCTCAAGCTAACCTGGTCGTTTCGCTCGACCGACGACGTGCTTGCGGCGGTGGATCGTGTCTTTGCTGACCCGAACGTGCGGCGCGGCATCAGCCACGATCCCGATCCGCTCGACCACAAGGCGATCCGCAACGATGCGCCGGGCTATGTCGACGTCTGGCCCTCGCTCGGCGCCGACGTCGTCGACGAACCGGACGACTGGACGCAAGCGGTGGATCACGCCCACGCACCGGCGGTGCGCGTTGCCGAAAACGTTGCAGCGACCATTGCCGGCTGGATCGGCGGCGGCGAGGTCATCGAAGGGCGTGGCAAGAAACTCCGGCCCGGCGACGTGCTGGTGCTGGTGCGCAAGCGCGACCGCTTCGTCCATGCGCTGACACGGGCGTTGAAGCGCCGCGACATCCCGGTGGCCGGCGCCGACCGGCTCAGCCTGCCTGGCCATATCGCGGTGAAGGACCTGATCGCACTCGGTCATTTTCTCATCCAGCCCGAGGACGATCTGTCGCTGGCCGCCGTGCTGCGCAGCCCGATCTTCGATGTCTCGGAAGAGCAGCTTTTCGCGCTTGCTGCGGAGAGGCCATCGGGCGTCTCGCTGATCGCCTCGCTGCGCCGGCATGCCGGCGAAAGTGAGGCGTTGGCCGCCGTCGTCAGCCGGCTCGGCACATGGTCGAACGAGGCCGCATTCAAGCCGGTGTTCGAATTCTATGCTGCAGCTCTCGCCCGCGACGGCCTGCGCAAGAAGATGATCGCGCGGCTCGGGCCGGAGGCCGGCGACGTCCTCGACGAATTCCTGAATTTCTGCCTGGCCGAGGAGCGGACCGGCCTGCCGGGACTGGAATCCTTCCTGTCGACGTTGGAAAACGCCGGCCCCGAGATCAAGCGCGAAATGGACCAGACCCGCGACGAGGTTCGCGTCATGACCGTGCATGCCGCCAAAGGCCTGGAGGCGCCGGTGGTATTCCTTGTCGATGGCGGCTCCGCGCCGTTCAGTGACCAGCATCTGCCGAGATTGATGCCGTTCGAAGGCTCGGGCGACTGCTGGGAGGGCAAGGGCTATCTCTGGCGTTCGGCCAGCGATGTCGCAAATGGGTTTTCACGCGCCGCATCGGCCCGCGCCCGCGAGCTCGCCGACGACGAATACCGCCGGCTGCTCTATGTCGGCATGACCCGCGCCGAGGATCGGCTGATCGTCTGCGGCTACCATGGCAAACGGGCGCCGAATACCGGTACCTGGCATTCGATCGTCAGCCGCGCACTGGTCGGTGCCGCGGAGAGCGAAGAACACCGGCATCCCGCCACTGGCGAGACCGTGCATCGTTTCCAGGTGACGAAACTGCCGCCCATGCCACTGGCGGCAGTGAATGAGGCACGACAGGCGGAACGCTTTGCACCACTGCCTGAAACCCTGTTCCAGTCTCTGCCGCCCTTCGAGGAATTGCCGCGGCCGCTCTCGCCGTCCGGCGCCTCGGTGCTGATCGACGAGGCGCGGCAAGCGGTGGCCGACACGCGTTCGCCGGTACTGGATGCCGACGCCGAACCCGGCTTGGCCGTCGTGCGCGGGCTGGCGCTGCACAAATTGCTGCAGATGCTGCCCGGCATCGCCGAGGGAACACGCCGGGATGCCGCCGAACGCTATCTGGCAAGAGCCGGCGCGGCATGGCCCGACGACGAGCGCGACAAGGCCCTGGCTGGCGTTTTCAGAATTCTTGCCGACAGCCGCTTCGCGCCGTTGTTTGCGCCAAACTCGCGCGCCGAAGTCGCCATCATGGGCAGCCTGGAGGTAAGGGGCAAACTGCGCTCGATTTCCGGCAAGATCGACCGGTTGGCGGTAACGCCGGACAAGGTTTCGATCGTCGACTACAAGACCAATCGACCAGCGCCAGCTACGCTCGCCGAAGTGCCGCAAGCCTATGTTCTGCAGCTCGCAATTTATCGCGCGCTGCTTCAGCCGCTCTATCCGGGACGCGAGGTCTCGGCGGCGCTGCTGTTCACCGAGGCGCCGCGGCTGATCGAGCTGCCGGCAGCGGTCATGGACGACCGCTTGCTAGACTCACGGGAGCGTGACACAACACTTGCTTGAAGACGGACGCGATCACCACCACATTTGGTGCGACGAATAAATCGAAAGGATCTCAGCATGGCCACCGTCAAGGTCGACAAGAGCAATTTCCAGGCCGACGTGCTCAACGCCAAGGAGCCAGTCGTGGTCGATTTCTGGGCGGAATGGTGCGGCCCGTGCAAGATGATCGCCCCGGCGCTCGAGGACATCGCCATCGAACTCGGCAGCAAGATAAAGATCGCCAAGCTCAACATAGACGAGAATCCTGAGCTGGCCGCGCAGTTCGGCGTGCGCTCGATCCCGACGCTGATGATCTTCAAGGGCGGCGAAGTCGCCGACATGAAGGTCGGTGCTGCGCCGAAAACGGCATTGTCGCACTGGATCAACGGCAGTCTCGCCTGATCCGATCAAAATTTTGCAGAAAAGCCCGGCCTCGCGCCGGGCTTTCTTGTGGCGTCACCGATCCGCAGATCTGGCACTCGCCACTTGCAGTCTCATGCTCTTGTCTGGCTTAAAGCAGGAGAAGCGATATGACCGGATCCGCCAAGGCCACCGTCTTCATCGACAATGAGCGCGTCATCGTCACCGAATACCGCTTCGCCCCGGGAGACAACACCGGCTGGCATCGCCATGGCCACGACTATGTGATCGTGCCGTTGACCGACGGCAAGGTGAAGCTCCTGACCAAGGATGGCGAATCCTTTGCCGAGATGAAGAAGGGCGCGCCGTATTTCCGCAATGAGGGCGTCGAACATGACGTCATCAGCGCAAACGATGGCGAATTCGCCTTCATCGAGGTCGAGCTGAAGTAGTCCACCAACCATCGGCTGCGCCGCTACAATTGTCCGGCGAGGCGCGATCACCAATCCGCGATACGATCGCCGCCGACGAATTGTGCGCTTTTCTCAGTATATTCGAACAGTTCTATCTTCACGCCGTTGGGGTCGCGGATCCAAGCCTGGTAGGTGTCATCGCACGCGCGTTTCTTGGAAGTGACATCAACCCCCTTTGACCTCAGATGGGCGATCGCGGCGTCGATGTTTTCCACTTCGAGGCAGAAGTGGTTGATCTGGTTCAAGTCGCCATAGCTGGCGCCGTCTTTCTGGAACACCTCGACATGGCTACGGCTGCCGCAATTGAGGTAGAAGCCGAAAATCTTCCCGTCGCGCAGGAAATTGAACTGGGTGTCCATGCCGAGGACGTCCCGATAGAAGCTTCGCGTCATCTCCAGGTCATTCGCGAAAATGCAAACGTGTGCGAGCTGCTTTACCTTGATCATGATTGGCTCCTCGCGGTGGTATGACAAGTTTGGCGTCACCGTGGCCCGGCTGAAGCACGCCTCAAACCGGCGGCGTGCCGTTTTCGGCCAACACCGCGCCGGCCAGGTAAAGTGACCCGCCGATCAGGATGCGCGGCGGCGGTCCGTCCCACGTGTCGCGCAGCAGCATCAGCGCATTGGCGACGGAACTGACCGGTTCGGCCGACAGGCCGGCCTCGATGGCGCGGGTCGCCAGCTCGTCGTTCGGCACGCCCGCGTCGCTCAGGCTCACCGGCACGGTGTAGACATGCCGGACCAGTCCTTTGAAGGCGCGGAAATAGCCGCTCTGGTCCTTGGTGTTGATCATACCCGAGATCAGGAACAGCGGACGCGGGTTCTTTTCCTCCTGCTCGGCCAGCGCCTCGGCGACGACCACGCCGGCGCCGGGATTGTGGCCGCCGTCGAGCCATATGTCGGCGCCCTTCGGCGCCAGTTCGCTCAGCCGTCCTTGCGGCAGCTTTTGCATGCGGCCCGGCCAGGCAACATTCGCCATCGCCTTCTCGGCAGCGCGGTGGCTGATCTCGAAGCCCGCCGCCTTGACCGCCGCGATCGCCGCCGCCGCATTGGCGAATTGATGGCGCCCCGGCAGGCGCGGCGGCGGCAGGTCCATCAATCCGTCTTCGTCCTGATAGACCATGCGCCCGTTTTCCTCATAGGCAAGGAAATCCTGGCCATAGACGAAGGCGGGGCAGTCGAGCCGCTCGGCGGTTTCGATGAGCACCTGCTGGGCCGTCTCACTTTCCTGCGCGCCGATGACGACCGGGCATCCGCGCTTGATGATGCCGGCCTTTTCGGCGGCGACCAGCTCGACGCGGTCGCCGAGATAGGCTTCGTGGTCGAGCGACACCGGCATGATCACCGACACGGCCGGCTCGGCGATGACATTGGTGGCGTCGAAGCGGCCGCCAAGGCCAACCTCGAGGATGACGGCATCGGCCGGATGTTCGGAAAACAGCAGGAAGGTGACGGCGGTGAGGATTTCGAAGACGGTGATCTTCTGGCCTTGATTGGCTTTGGCGACGCAGGCGATGGCTTCGGCGAAGACCTTGTCGTCCACCAGCCTGCCGCCGCCATCTGCGGCCAGCCGGTAGCGCTCGTGCCAGTTCACCAGATGTGGCGAGGTGTGGACGTGGACGCGGTAGCCGGCGGCTTCGAGCAGCGCCCGTGAAAAAGCAGCACAGGAGCCCTTGCCGTTGGTGCCGGCGATGTGGATGACCGGCGGCAGCTGGTCCTGCGGATTGCCGAGCCGCTCGAGCAGCCGCGAAATGCGGTCGAGCGAAAGGTCGAAGCCCTTCGGATGAAGCGCCATCAGGCTTTCGATTTCGCGGTCGGCGGCAAGCGTGGTCATGGCGAATCCTAGGCGCGCCACGGACGGCGCGCAATCGCAGTTCGTGGCGAATGCGTCAGGCGTGCGGCCGGGCTTCGGCCGGAATCACCGACGGCGGCAAGATTTCCGGTTCCTGAGATTTTTGCTCCTCCGGCAGCTTGAGCAGCATTCTCAGCAGCCGCGCAATGGTCTGGCGCATCTCCAGCCGTGACACCACCATGTCGACCATGCCGTGTTCCATCAGATATTCGGCGCGCTGGAAGCCGTCAGGCAGCTTTTCGCGGATGGTCTGCTCGATGACGCGCGGGCCGGCAAAGCCGATCAGGGCGCCGGGCTCGGCAATATGCACGTCGCCCAGCATGGCATAGGAGGCGGTGACGCCGCCGGTCGTCGGGTTGGTCAGGACGACGATGTAGGGCAGGCCGGCCTCCTTCAGCCTGTCGACGCCGACCGTGGTCCGTGGCAACTGCATCAGCGACAGGATGCCTTCCTGCATACGGGCGCCGCCGGAGGCCGCAAACAGGATCAGCGGCCGCTTGCGCTGCAAGGCGACCTCGAAACCATGCACGATGGCGTCACCTGCCGCCATGCCGAGCGAGCCGCCCATGAAGGCAAAATCCTGCACCGTCACCACCACCGGCACGCCCTCGACCGTGCCCAGCGCATTGATGATGGCGTCTTCCATGCCGGTCTTGGCCTTGGCATCCCTAAGCCGGTCTACGTAGCGCTTCTCGTCGCGGAACTTGAGCGGATCCTGAACGACCTTGGGGTTTTCCAGCGTCTCGTATTTGCCGTCGTCGAGGAAGAATTTCAGCCGTTCCTTGGCTGATATCTTCATATGGTGGCCGGAGGACGGGATGACGAACTGGTTCTGCTCCAGATCCTTATGGAACACCATTTCGCCGGTCTCGGGATCCTTGATCCACAGGTTTTCCGGCATGTCGGTGCGGCGGCCGAGCATCGAATTGATCTTCGGGCGGACGTAATTGGTGATCCAGTTCATCGCTTCGGCTCCTGTCCTTACGAAGAGTTAGACCATGATCCCGAAAAGTGGAAACCGGTTTTCGCTGGAGATCATGGCCAACCAGAAGATCAAGATTATTCGGCGGCAGCAAGGCGAGCCGCGCGAACCCCTTGCGAAAGCCCGCTGACCAGCGTGGCGACGGCCTCGGCCGGATCGGCGGTCTTTTCGCCCTTCGGCCCCAGCACGTTGGCGACTGCATTGACAATCGCGGTGCCGACAACGACGCCGTCGGCCGACGCGCCGATGGTGCGCGCCTGCTCTGCGGTCTTGACGCCGAAGCCGACACAGACCGGCAGGTCGGTATGGCTCTTGATGCGCTTGACCGCTGCCGCCACCTTGCCGGTGTCGGCCAGCGCCGAACCGGTGATGCCGGTCATCGAGACGTAGTAGACGAAACCCGACGTGTTCTGCAGCACCTTGGGCAGGCGCTTGTCGTCGGTGGTCGGCGTCGCCAGCCGGATGAAATTGATGCCGGCCTTGAGTGCCGGGATGCAAAGCTCCTCGTCCATCTCAGGCGGCAGGTCGACGACGATCAGCCCGTCGATGCCGCTGGCCAGCGCGTCGCTCAGGAAGCGCTCGACGCCGTAGATGTAGATCGGATTGTAATAGCCCATCAAGACGATCGGCGTTTCACTGTCGCCGGCGCGGAATTCCGAGGCCATCTTCAGCGTCTTGACCAAAGTCTGGCCGCCCTTCAGCGCCCGCAGGCCGGCCGCCTGGATCGCCGGGCCGTCGGCCATTGGATCGGAAAACGGCATGCCTAACTCGATGATGTCGCTGCCGGCGCCGGGCAGCGCCTTCATGATCGACAGGGACGTGTCGTAGTCCGGATCGCCGCCCATGAAATAGGTGACGAGTGCCGGTCGCCCCTCGGCCTTCAGCTTTGCCATGCGGCGGTCGATACGGGTGGCCATGATCAGATCTCCATGCCCAGCATATTGGCCACCGTATGCACGTCCTTGTCGCCGCGGCCGGACAGGTTGACGATGACGATCTGGTCCTTGTCCATGTCAGGCACGATCTTCACCGCCTGTGCGATGGCATGGGCCGATTCAAGCGCCGGAATGATGCCCTCGACGCGTGTCGTCAACTGGAACGCCTCCAGCGCCTCGCTGTCGAGGATCGGCACATAGTCGACGCGGCCGGAATCGCGCAGCCATGAGTGCTCGGGACCGACGCCCGGATAGTCGAGGCCCGCCGAGATCGAGTGACCGTCCATGATCTGGCCGTCGGCGTTCTGCAGAAGGTAGGTACGGTTGCCATGCAGCACGCCGGGCGCGCCGGCACTCATCGAGGCGCAATGCTCGATGCCGTCGAGCCCGCGGCCGCCGGCTTCGACGCCGATGATGCGCACCTCACTGTCGTCGAGGAAGGGATGGAACAGGCCGATAGCGTTGGAACCGCCGCCGACACAAGCGATGATGGTGTCCGGCAGCCGGCCTTCCTGCTCGAGGATCTGGGCGCGCGCCTCGGTGCCGATCACCGACTGGAAGTCGCGCACCAGCTCCGGATAGGGGTGCGGGCCGGCGGCGGTGCCGATCAGATAATAGGTATCCTCGACATTGGTCACCCAGTCGCGCAGGGCCTCGTTCATGGCGTCCTTCAGCGTCCCGTGGCCGGCCGTCACCGGCCGCACCTCGGCGCCCAGAAGCTTCATGCGAAATACGTTGGGGCTTTGCCGGGCGACATCGGTCGCGCCCATATAGACGATACAAGGAAGCCCGAAGCGCGCCGCGACCGTAGCGGAAGCGACGCCATGCTGGCCGGCACCGGTCTCTGCGATGATCCTCGTCTTGCCCATGCGCTTGGCGAGCAGGATCTGGCCGAGGCAGTTGTTGATCTTGTGCGAGCCGGTGTGGTTCAGGTCCTCGCGCTTGAAATAGACCTTTGCGCCGCCGCCTAGGCCCTTCGCCGAGGACACCTCACGAAGATGCCTGGTCAGGCCTTCGGCGAAATAGAGCTTCGACGGCCGCCCGGCGTAATGCGTCGAGAGATCGGTCAGTTCGGCCTTGAAATCCGGGTCGTTCTTGACCTCGTTCCAGTGCCGCTCCAGCTCAAGGATCAGCGGCATCAGCGTTTCGGCAACGAAACGACCGCCAAAAATGCCGAACATGCCCTGCTCGTCGGGGCCGGTGCGGAAGGAATTCGGTATCGCCGGCTTGTCCATCGCCGATCTCCTGGTCTGTGGTTTGAAGCGTGGTCAGGCGGCGCGGTTGTCGCGTGCTGCCCCGACGGCGCGGAAAAATTGTTCGATCAGCGCCGGTTCCTTGACGCCCGGCGCGCTCTCCACGCCCGAGGAAACATCTATTCCGGGCGGGTTCGCCAGCCGAAAGGCGTCGCCGATATTGCCGGCATTGAGCCCTCCGGAAAGCATGTAATCGACGCCGGCGTCAAGGCCAGCCAGAATGCGCCAGTCGAAGGCAAGACCGTTGCCGCCCGGCAATTCCGAACCCTTAGGCGGCTTGGCATCGAACAGGAAGCGGTCGGCAATGCCGATGAAGGGCTTGACTCGCCCGAGATCGGCGGCCTCGCTGACCGGCAGCGCCTTCATCACCGGCAAGCCGTAGCGGGCCTTCACCTCGGCCACCCGCTCGGGAGGCTCGGCGCCGTGAAGCTGCAGCATATCGGGCTGCATCTTTTCGACGATGTCATCCAGGAACGCATCGCTGGCGTCGACCGTCACGGCAACCGCCTTGGCCTTGCCGCGCGCCGCTTCGCGCAGGCGGCCGGCTTCCGCCGGCTCGACATAGCGCGGGCTTTTGGCAAAGAAAATGAAGCCGACATGGCTGGCGCCGCCGGCCAATGCCGCAGCCAGTGCCTTGTCGGTCTTCAACCCGCATATCTTGATGTCCAGCGCCATGGCGCGGGATTGGCATGAAACGGCCAAAGAGTCGAGAAAAAGCATCCTGTTTGCCGCCAGCGCGGAACGCGCTACCTTGCTAATGTAAGAGCGGAACGCGCTACCTTGCTAATATAAGCGCAACGCTACTTGCTCAGGCACAGAGGCGGGAGAACAAAGATCATGCCGGAAAAGACCGTCGCGGAACTCAGGCAAAAGCTGGCGCAGGCCCATGAGGTCATCGCTCATTTGATGGACAAGGCAGCCTTCAACGGCGCCGAGGCGCACCGGGCGCTGGCTTATTTCAGCAACGAGACCTTCGAGAAGGATTTCCTGCCCTGGCCGCGCCATGTCGATGAGGGGTTGCGGCCGGAGGAGTTGAACGCGGCCAATGACGATTGATCGGCAGTGCAGAATCTATTGAGGCCGGCGCGAAGGATCGCTACAGTTTCCATTTCGTTCCCCTACAAGCATCCTACTCGAACGCGATCGCCTGCAGCGCGCCGCCATTGCGCTTGAGCCAGTCCTTGCAGCGCTCGGTATCCGGGCAAAGCTGCTCGCATAGTTTCCAGAATTTCGGGCCGTGGTTCATCTCCTTGAGATGCGCCACCTCATGCGCGACGAGGTAGTTTATCACCGGCCGCGGCGCCATCATGATGCGCCAGGAAAACGACAGATTGCCGTCCGACGTGCACGATCCCCAGCGGCTCGACGTATCCTTGAAGCGGATCGCCTTGGCGCGCTTGCCGACCGCAGCACTGTGCTTGGTCACCAGCGCTTCGATCTCGCGCTTGGCTT
This sequence comes from Mesorhizobium sp. M0601, assembly GCF_040320845.1. Classification (NCBI taxonomy): domain Bacteria; kingdom Pseudomonadati; phylum Pseudomonadota; class Alphaproteobacteria; order Hyphomicrobiales; family Phyllobacteriaceae; genus Mesorhizobium; species Mesorhizobium sp. M0601. Next base: position 43,421 of record NZ_JAMYQK010000005.1, on the reverse strand, counting down.
CGCGCTTCAGGAAATCGGCGATGCGGCGCGGCAGATGCACGCGTTCGCCATGCACGATCATCAGCGGCCCGCGCTCGTCGCGCGACAGCGTGACGGTGCCGCGTTTCGACGGTTCATGGACGATGCGATGCGGCACGCCGCGCACCGGCACCTTGATGCCGGGACGCACCTGCGGCCGGTTGGGCACTTTGGCCAGCCTTTGCTCCAGCCAGTCCTGATGGCGGTCGAGAAATTTTTCCACCTCGCCGCGGCGCAGCCCCGGCGGCACGGTGATGCGCAGACCACGGCCGCCGGAATCGATGCGCAGCGTCAGGCGCCGCGCCCGGTCGTTCTCGACGATCTTGAGCGGCAGCGTGCGGCCGGCAACGCAATGCTCGCGCTCCACGACGGGCGTGGGCTTGGGTTTCGTCGGGGTGCGGAAGAAGCCGAAGGACATTCCGGGACGATACGTGATTCGAGGGAAACGACTAGAACAAAAAAGAAACGGCGCCGCTGACGCGACGCCGTTGGATTATCTATCTGGGCACGGGACCTTACTCGTCGAGCAGGCCTGGCGTGGAGTTGCCGCCGCGTTTGTTATTCGTCGTCGAGCCAGTTGACCCACCTGTCGTGGGCGACGTCGACTTGTTGCGGTTGGCCATGAAGCGATCGAACTCTTCCTGGTCCTTGGCGCGGCGCAATTCGCGGGCATATTCATCGAACTCGCTCAGCATCTCGTCGAGCTTGCGGCGTTCCTCGGCAAGCCGCTCGAGTTCCTTTTCGCGCCAGTCGTCGAAAGCGACGTTGCCGGTGCGTGCGGAGCCAAGGCCCCAGCGCGCGGCCCTGTCGGAGCCGCGGCGGCAGCCGGCGAAGATGCCGTCGGTGGCGCGGTTGACGTCGCGCTTGAAGCCCTCGAGCCGATCGCCCCAGATGATGTAGGCGAGCATGGCGAAGCCGAGCGGCCAGAACACCATGAACCCGATCACCATCAACGCGATGGTCGCCGGCGTCCAGGCCGGACGGATCAATGCAGATGTGTTCATTTCTTCCAATCCTTCAGTTGGAGACAGCCAAATCCGGCTGCGTGGAATCGAAATGGGATGAAGAAAACGGCGATTCAAGACAGCAACCGCCAAAACCGGACAAGCGGCTGAAATGATTATCGCTTTTTGAGCATTTCAAGAAAAAGCACGACCAATCCGGCGATCAGGCCCCAGAACGCCGCACCGACGCCGAACAGCGTCAGCCCCGATGCGGTGACGGCGAAGGTGACGGTGGCGGCCATCCGCTCGTCCTCGTCTTTCAAGGCGATCGACAGTGCATTGGCGAGCGGCGCCATCAGCGCCAGGCCGGCGACCAGCGCGATCAGGCTCTGCGGCAATACGGCGAAGATCGCCACCAGCGAGGCGCCGAACAGGGCAAAGACGAGATAGGCCAACGCATAGAACGGCCCGGTCTTCCAGCGCTCGGCCGGATCGGGATGCACGTCGGGCCCGGTGCAGATCGCCGCCGAGATTGCCGCCAGATTGGTGGTCGAAGCGCCGAACGGCGCCGTCAGCAGCGAAAACAGGCCGGTGACGCCGATCAGCGGCCCGGGTTCGGGATGATAGCCGGCTGCCCTCAGCACGGCGAGGCCGGACAGGTTCTGCGAGGCCATGGTGACGAGGTAGAGCGGCAAGGCGAGGCCGATGATCGCAGTGGCGGTGAACTGCGGCATCACCAGCGTCAAGCTCGAGAGTTCCGGTGCCGGCAGACCGCCGACCCGGCCGATGAGGAAGGCGGCGAGACCGCCGCCGATCAGCACCAGCAGCACCGACAGGGCCGGGTTGAACAGGCGGATGACGAAGAACGCCGCAACCAGCGGCAGGATCAGCCAGGGGTCGACGGGAACGGTTTTCACCGCATTGATGGCGAAGGTGACGAGGATGCCGGCCAGCATTCCGGACGCGACGGACGCCGGTATTCTGGCGATCAGCTTGGTCAAGGGCCCGAACAGGCCGGTGGTGATCAGCAGGACCGCGGTGACGACGAAGGCACCAACCGCCTCACCCATCGAAAAGCCGGTCGACGCGGCGATCAGCGCCAAGCCTGGCGTCGACCAGGCGGTGATGACCGGCATTTTCGTACGCCAGGACAGCCACAGGCTCTCGATCGCCATCGCCAGGCAAAGCGCCGTCACCCAGCTTGCGGTCTCGACCTGCGTTGCGCCGACCGCCTTGGCGGCGGCAATGACGATGGCCAGCGTACCGCCGAAGCCGACGATCGCCGCCACGAAGGCGGACACCGGAATGGAAATGCGCATGTCTCTATCCCGCCTGCCGCACCATCGCGTCCACCGCCCGCACCAGCATGTCGAGATCCTGCGGCCGCGACAGGCGGTGGTCGCCGTCGGGAATGAGCGACAGCGTGACGTCGTCGGCGGGCAGCAGGCTGACCAGCTTCAACGCATGGCTCGACGGCACGTCGGGATCGGCAAGGCCTTGCAGGATGTGGACCGGACAGTGCGTGTCGATCGGCCCGGTCATCACCCGGTTGTTGCGGCCGTCCTCGATCAGTGCGCGCGTGTAGATGTACGGTTCGGCTGAATAGTCCGACGGCTCCTCGAAAAAGCCCTTTTTCCTGAGGTTGCGCTTCTGCGCCCCGGTCAGCACCGGCTCCACCAGTTCGAATGTGAAATCGGGCGCCGGGGCCAGCAGCACAAGGCCGGCGACGCTGTTCTCGCCCGCCTTGCGCAATTCCTGCACCATGCGCAGCGCGATCCACGCGCCCATCGACGAGCCGACCAGGATTTGCCTGCCCTGGGTGAAGCGGCGGAAAACCGCCAGGCTCTCGCCCAGCCATTTCGAGATGGTGCCGTCGGCAAAGGCGCCGCCCGATTCGCCGTGGCCGGAATAATCGTGGCGCAGGAAAGCGCGGCCTTCTTTGCGCGTCCATTCCGACAAGGTTTCGGCCTTGGTGCCCAGCATGTCGGATTTGTAGCCGCCAAGCCAGACGATGCCGGGCTCGGCACCTGCAGCATGCCTGACGGCGATGCTCGTCCCGTCGACGTCCAGAAAGATCGGGGTGGTGCTCATGGTGTATTCCCTCACGCCGGTCTTTTGGCACAGCAAGGCATTCAACGAAAAGTGCTCCGCCACTTTCTTCGCTTGGTGCAGAGGAGCATTCCATCGAGCAGGTGATTTCCTGAGAATGCTGTGCTATTGACTCCGACCGCGCGCTCACCACATTGCGCGTTCGCAATTCTGAACTGAAGAACCCCTTAACGAAACGGCTCAAGGAGACCACGACCATTCGCAGACCTTTCAAAGCAGCGGCGCCCACCAAGGAAGGCCCGCGCTCCAACCGTGACATCCGGGTTCCCCGGGTCCAGCTAATCGACGCCGAAGGCCAGAACCGCGGCGATGTCTCCATCAACGACGCATTGCTGCTCGCCGAAGAGGCTGGGCTCGATCTGGTCGAGATATCGCCCAATGCAGTGCCGCCCGTCGTAAAGATCCTCGATCTCGGCAAGCTGAAATACGCCAACCAGAAGAAGGCGGCCGAGGCGCGCAAGAACCAGAAGGTCATCGAGATCAAGGAGATCAAGATGCGCCCGAACATCGACAGCCACGACTACGAGACCAAGATGAAGGCCGTCCGGCGCTTTTTCGAGGAAGGCGACAAGGTCAAGCTGACATTGCGCTTCCGCGGTCGCGAGATGGCGCATATGGAACTCGGCATGCAGCTTCTGAACAAGGTTCGCGAGGAAGTGGCGCCCATCGCCAAGGTCGAAGCCGAACCGAAGCTCGAAGGCCGCCAGATGATGATGGTGCTGGCGCCCCGCTAAAGCGCGTTGCGCTTTAGTTCTGTTTGTGCATGTCGTTGTCGCAAAACCGCAGCGCACTTTTGGGCGACGTGCATTAAATCCGCCTGAATCATATTGCAAGGCGTCCCGGCGATCGGCGGGGCGCCTGTTCTTGGCCAGACGCTGCGATCGCCGGCGAGAGCAAAGACGCTCTGGTTCCCTCGACGATCGGATTCCCGACATGGTCAATGACGTCAAGCATTCGGAAGCCAAATATGGGCTGGGCAGCTACCAGCACACGCGCAGGATGGTGCTTGCCGTCGTCGTCGTCGTCCTTTTCGCGATGCTTTTGTTCGGGCAGTCGGTTTTTCCGCCCGATACGCCTGTGCATGAAACGATCGAAATGGTCGGCGTCGTGCTGATCTTTCTCGGCATCGTCGGACGCTTGTGGTCGACGCTCTATATTGGTGGACGCAAATCCTCCGAAGTGGTGACCGGCGGACCCTATTCGATCACTCGCAACCCGCTCTATGTCTTCTCTACTTTAGCTGCCGCCGGTGTCGGCGCACAGATCGGCTCCATCACCGCCACGATCGGCTTTGGAGCGCTCTGCGCGGGTGCATTTTACATCGTTATCCTGCGCGAGGAGAAATTCCTCAGGCAGGTTCTTGGCGCGCCATACCAGGCCTACCTGTTGAAAGTGCCGCGCTTCTTCCCGAAACTGTCGCTGTATCAGGAAGGCGACACCGGCAGCTTCAAGCCGCGCCTGCTGCGAACCACGCTGCTGGACGGGCTGGTGTTCCTCGTTGCCTTGCCGGCTTTCGAACTGATCGACGGCGCCCAGCAGTCGGGCATATTGCCGGTGCTGTTCCGTTTCCCCTGAGCACTACAGTGTTGCTCGGCACGGGGTGTTGCGCGCCAGCCCGCTTTGACGTATAGGACCGCCGTTCCCAAAAAACCGCCCGGCAGGGCATGCCGTGGCGGTTTCATTTGCTTTTCAGGCTTTGGTCGGCCTGAAGCGAACAAAAAGCGCATTGGTGCGCATATAAACGGAGTAGCAAAATGCCCAAGATGAAGACCAAATCGGCCGCCAAGAAGCGGTTCAAGATCACAGGTACGGGTAAAGTTCTGTCGGCTGCGGCCGGCAAGCGTCACGGCATGATCAAGCGTTCCAACAAGTTCATTCGAAATGCCCGCGGCACGATGGTTCTGGCTGAACCGGATGGCAAGAAGGTCATCAAGAATTTTCTGCCGAACGGCCTCTGAGCATTCGGTCTGGACAGCGTTAAGGAGATCATGACATGGCACGCGTAAAGAGAGGCGTCACCTCGCACGCCAAGCACAAGAAGGTCCTGAAAGCCGCCAAGGGTTTTTACGGCCGTCGCAAGAACACCATCCGCATCGCCAAGCAGGCGGTGGAAAAGTCGCTGCAGTACGCCTATCGCGACCGCAAGAACCGCAAGCGCTCGTTCCGCGCGCTGTGGATCCAGCGCATCAATGCGGCGACGCATGAGCATGGTCTGACCTATGGCCGTTTCATCGACGGTCTCAACAAGGCCGGGATCGAGATCGATCGCAAGATCCTGTCGGACATGGCCATCCACGAGCCGCAGGCCTTCGCCGCACTCGTGGCCAAGGCCAAGGTCGCGCTCGAATACCTGAAGAATACCACGCCGAATGCTTTTGAAAGCGCTGTCGCTTAAGACCAGCGCTTCCCAAGCTATTCGACACTTGATTTGGGAAACCCGCGCTGGCAGGGCTGGCGCGGGTTTTTCTTTGCTTCCAATCGGATCTGGAACATGAGTGACATGGAAACTCTCGAAAATTCCCTGATGGCCGAGATCGCCTCGGCCGCCGACGAGCAGGCGATCGAGGCGGTGCGTGTCTCTGCCCTTGGCAAGAAGGGCTCGGTTTCCGAGATGCTGAAGACACTCGGCTCGATGAGCGCCGAGGAGCGACAGGTCAAAGGCCCGGCAATCAACGGCCTCAAGAACCGCGTCACCGAGGCACTTTCGGCGCGCCGCGCCGAGCTGAAAGATGTGGCGATCACAGCACGGCTTGCCGCAGAGAAGGTCGACGTCAGCTTGCCGGTCAGGCAATCGCCGGCCGAGCGCGGCCGCATCCATCCGATCAGCCAGGTTATCGACGAGATCGCAGCGATTTTCGGCGATCTCGGCTTTGCCATCGCCGAAGGTCCCGACATCGAGACCGACTATTACAATTTCACCTCGCTGAACTTCCCGGAAGGCCACCCGGCGCGCGAGATGCACGACACGTTCTTCTTTCAGCCGGACGAGCAGGGCGAGCGCAAGCTTTTGCGCACCCACACCTCGCCGGTGCAGATCCGCACCATGGAGATGCAGAACCCGCCGATCCGCATCGTCATCCCCGGCAAGACCTACCGGCAGGATTCCGATGCCACCCACTCGCCGATGTTCCATCAGGTCGAGGGGCTGGTGATCGACAAATCGGCCAACGTCGCCAACATGAAATGGGTGCTGGAGGAGTTCTGCAAAGCCTTCTTCGAGGTGCCGAGCGTCAAGATGCGCTTCCGGCCGTCTTTCTTCCCGTTTACCGAGCCCAGCCTCGAGGTCGACATCCAGTGCGACCGTTCGCGGCCCGGCGAGGTGCGCTTCGGCGAAGGCTCCGACTGGATGGAGATTCTCGGCTGCGGCATGGTCCACCCCAATGTGCTCCGTTACGGCGGGCTCGATCCCGACGAATACCAGGGCTTCGCCTGGGGCATGGGCATCGACCGTATCGCCATGCTGAAATACGGCATGCCGGATCTGCGCGCCTTCTTCGACGCCGATGTGCGCTGGCTGTCGCATTACGGTTTTAGGCCGCTTGACATGCCGACGCTGTTCGGGGGCTTGAGCGCGTGACGACCGGGCCGCAGCAAATCCGCAGACAGCTCGCCTTCCTGCACATGTCCGACGCGCGGGCGCATAGCTTCAAGTGCAACATGCCCAGACCAGACGGAACACAGTCATGAAACTCACCCTCTCCTGGCTCAAGGATCATCTCGAGACAGACGCCTCGCTGGCGGAAATCGTCGAGCGTCTCACCTCGATCGGCCTCGAGGTCGAGCATGTCGACGACCGGGCGAGCCTGGCTCCCTTCGTCATCGCCAAGGTGCTGACGGCGGTCCAGCATCCCGACGCCGACCGGCTTCGCGTGCTGACCGTCGACACAGGCGACGGCAAGCCGCCGGTGCAGGTCGTGTGTGGAGCGCCGAACGCCCGCGCGGGCCTGGTCGGCGCCTTTGCAGCACCGGGCACCTATATTCCCGGCATCGACGTGACGCTGACCGTCGGCAAGATCCGCGGCGTTGAAAGCCACGGCATGATGTGCTCCGAGCGCGAGCTCGAATTGTCCGAGGAGCATGACGGCATCATCGACCTTCCGGCCGATGCGCCGGTCGGTACCAGCTTCGCCGCCTATGCCCATCTCGACGACCCGCTGATCGAGATCAATCTGACGCCGAACCGGCCGGATGCGACCAGTGTCCATGGCATCGCCCGCGATCTGGCGGCGAGCGGGCTCGGCACGCTGAAGAGCGCGCCGATAGAGCCGATCCCCGGCAAGGGCGAGACGCCGGTCAAGGTGACGATCGAAGCGCCGGAGCTCTGTCCCGGCTTTGCGCTGCGCCTGGTGCGCGGCGTCAAGAACGGACCGTCGCCGAAATGGCTGCAGCAAAGGCTTCTCGCCATCGGCTTGAGGCCGATCAGCGCGCTCGTCGATATCACCAACTACGTCACCTTCGACCGCGGTCGGCCGCTGCATGTCTTCGACGCTGCGAAGGTCACCGGCAATCTCGCCGTGCGCCGGGCGCGTGATGGCGAAAAGGTGCTGGCGCTCGACGGCCGCGAATACACGCTGACGCCGGAGATGTGCGTCATCGCCGACCAGGACGGCATCGAATCGATTGCCGGCATCATGGGCGGCGAGCATTCCGGCTGCGACGAGAACACCACCGACGTGCTGATCGAGTCGGCGCTTTGGGACCCGATCACCACCGCCCGCACCGGCCGCACGCTCGGCATCATCACCGACGCACGCTACCGCTTCGAGCGTGGCGTCGACCCGGAAATGATGATTCCCGGTGTGGAGCTGGCGACGAAGCTGGTGCTCGATTTCTGCGGCGGTACGCCGGCGCAAACCGAAGTCGTCGGCTATGCCGGCCATCAGCCGAAGATCGTCTCGTTCCCATTGTCCGAAGTGAAGCGGCTGACCGGCATCGAAGTGCCGCGCTCGACAAGCCTCGACATTCTTGCCTGCCTCGGCTTCAGGCCGGAGGGCACGGGCGATGTCGTCAATGTGGCGGTCCCGTCCTGGCGGCCGGATGTCGACGGCAAGGCCGACCTGGTCGAGGAGGTCATGCGCATCCACGGCGTCGACAACATCGCGCCGCAGCCGCTCGGTTCGCACGATGCGGTCAACGCCAGGATCCTGACTGTGCTGCAGATCCGCACCCGCGCCGCCAAGCGGGCACTTGCCGTGCGCGGCATGATGGAGGCCGTCACCTGGTCGTTCATTCCGGCAAAACACGCCGAATTGTTCGGTGGCGGCCAGCAGGCGCTGAAGCTTGCCAACCCGATCGCCGCCGATATGTCGGACATGCGGCCGTCGCTGCTGCCGGGGCTGATCGCGGCAGCACAGCGCAATGCCGACAGGGGCATCGGCGATGTCGCGCTGTTCGAAGTGTCGGGCACTTACGAGGGCGCCGGCGCCGACCAGCAGCGGCGCGTTGCCGCCGGCGTGCGGCGCGGCACCGCCAGGCTCGAGGGCTCCGGCCGCCATTGGGCGGGCAATGCCGGCGCCGTCGGCGTCTTCGATGCCAAGGCCGATGCGATCGCAGCACTCGAAGCCTGCGGCGCGCCGGTCGAGCGGCTGCAGATCGAGGCCGGCGGCCCGGCCTGGTATCATCCCGGCCGCTCCGGCACGATCAAGCTTGGGCCGAAGGTAATCCTTGGCACGTTTGGCGAGTTCCACCCGAAGACGCTGGAGGGGCTTGACGTCTCCGGCCCGCTTTGCGGCTTCGAAGTGTTCATCGATACCGTGCCCGAGCCGAAGGCCAAGCCGACGCGAACAAAGCCGAGGCTTGATCTGTCCGCCTTCCAGGCGGTCAAGCGCGATTTCGCCTTCGTCGTCGACAAGGCGGTCGAAGCCGGCACACTCGTTCGCGCCGCCCTTGCCGCCGATCGAAAGCTGATTTCCGGCGTCTCGGTGTTCGATGTTTTCGAGGGTGCAGCGCTCGGCGCGGCGAAGAAATCGATCGCCATCGAAGTGTCGATCCAGCCGGTCGAAAAGACGTTGACCGACGAGGATTTCGAGGCGCTGGCCAAGCGCATCGTCGATAATGTCGGCAAGCAGACCGGCGGCGTGCTGCGCGGCTGAGGGGTTGCGAGCGCCTGGCGAATCGCCGTCCAAAGGGCGATGGACCATTTGCGCTATTGCGGGCTGCCCTTCGAGAAACAGCGTGCAGTCTTTCTCGATATCGTCTCGGCCGATCCGCTGATTGCCGAGACGCTGTCGCGGGTACGGGTGCTAGGCCTGCCGGACTGGCTGGTCGTGTCCGGCGCGCTTTACAACAGCGTCTGGAATCATCTGACCGGAAAGCCATCGGGGTACGGCATCCGGGATGTCGACCTGTTTTATTTCGATGAGAGCGATCTGTCCTATGAAGCCGAGGACACGGTCATCCGCCGTGCGGCGAGGCATTTCGAAGGGCTGAAGCTGCCGGTCGAGGTTCGCAATCAGGCACGGGTGCATCTGTGGTTTGAGGCGCGCTTTGGCGGTTCCTATCCCAGACTGTCGTCGTCCGCCGAGGCGCTGTCCTATTTCGCTTCGAAAACCCATGCGGTCGGCGTTAGATTCGACACCGATGGGCAACTCGCGCTCGTGGCGCCGTTCGGGCTCGACGACATCTTCTCGTTTCGCGTTACCCCGAACCGTGCACTGGATAATCGGCAGACGCACGAGATGAAGGGCGCGCGTGCCAGGGAGAACTGGCCGGAGATCAGTGTCATGCCTTGGTAGGAAATGTCGGCGCGAGGCACCCCCCTCTGCCCTGCCGGGCATCTCCCCCTCAAGGGGGGAGATCGGATGTCGCCTCGGCTTTCGCCAATCACCGGCGCCGGAAGGGCGGGCAGGGCGCGGGAACTGCCAATCTCCCCCCTTGAGAGGGAGATGTCCGGCAGGACAGAGGGGGGTGCCTCGCGCCGAGGTCTCACAACGCTTTGCATCGCACCGTATTAGTCAAAAAGGGGTGCCCAAACGCCCCGTTTCGATTACGCCGTCGATTGCCGTTCACCCGTTAACCAGCGCCAGCAGCTCCTCGGTATAGCGCTTGCCGACCACCTTTTCCGGCGACAGGGCGTCGCCGATGGATGCCACCTCGGCCTGGCTCAGCACGATATTGGCTGCCGCCGTATTCTGTTCGAGATGTCGTATCTTGCGGGCACCAGGGATCGGCACAATGAAGTCGCCCTGATGCAGCACCCAGGCGAGCGCCAGCTGCGCCGGCGTCACGCCCTTCCCGGCGGCCATCTTTTCCAGCACGGCGACGACCGCCGCATTGGCCGCCATGGCGTCGGCCTGGAAGCGCGGCAACCCACGGCGCCAGTCGTCGGCGCCGAGAACATCGGGCTTGGCGATCGTGCCGGTGAGCAGGCCGCGGCCGAGCGGGCTATAGGGGACAAAGCCGATGCCGAGCTCACGGCAGACAGCAAACACCTCCTCCTCCGGATCGCGGCTCCACAGTGAATACTCGCTCTGCACGGCGGCGATCGGGTGCACGGCATGCGCCCGACGAATGGTCGCCGCACTCGCCTCCGACAGGCCGAGCGCCCGCACCTTGCCCTCGCGCACCAGCTCGGCCATGGCGCCGACCGTATCCTCGATCGGCACGTTGGGGTCGACGCGGTGCTGGTAATAGAGATCGATCACCTCCGTATCCAACCGCTTCAATGACGCTTCGGCCACCGCCTTGACATGCTCCGGGCGGCTATCGACACCGGCCATGCGCTCCATGCCGCTGCCTTCTTCGAGGATTTTGAAGCCGAATTTGGTTGCGATCGTCACCTTGTCACGCACCGGCTTCAGCGCCTTGCCGACCAGGGTCTCGTTCTCGAAAGGGCCATAGACCTCGGCCGTGTCGAAGAAATTGACCCCGATCTCGACGGCATGGCGCAGCGTGGCAATCGCCTCCGCCTCCGGCTGGCCACCATAGGCAAAGCTCATCCCCATGCAGCCGAGGCCGACCGGGTAGACGTCGAGTTCATTGCCAAGCTTGCGGGTTTGCATCACGTGTCTCCTTGTTGTGATGGTTGTGATGCCGCAGAGATAGCGTCTTGCGCCGAGTTCGATAATCGGCTCTCAATTGCACGGGCTGTTCCAAGAAATAGATCAATGAAGCGAACCCATCTTTCACAGCTCGCGGTACTGGCAATGGTCGCCCAATGCGGCAGTTTTCGCGGCGCCGCCAAGGAACTGGCAATCGCGCCGTCGGCGGTCAGCCACGCGGTGTCCAGCCTCGAAGCGCGCCTCGGCGTGCGCCTTCTGGCACGCAGCACGCGCAGCGTTGCTCCGACCGAGGAGGGCGCGCAACTGCTTGAGCGCCTCAGGCCGGCGCTGTCGGAAATCGACCTGGCGCTGGAATCGGCGATCGAGGCGCGCCACCGGCCGGCGGGCAATCTCAGGCTGACCGTGCCGCGCACCGCCGCCCACCTGGCGCTGACGCCAAGGCTCGGCGCCTTTGCTGCTGCCTATCCCCACATCGTGCTGGAGATCGTCATCGAGGACCGCTTCACCGACGTGGTCGAGGGCGGCTTCGATGCCGGTGTGCGGCTGGGCGAGAGCCTGCAGCGCGACATGATCGCAGTGCGCATCGGACCAGACCTTCGCGGCGCGGTGGTCGGCACGCCATCCTACTTCGAGACCAGGTCCAAGCCGCAGCATCCGCGCGATCTCGCCGCTCACCGCTGCATCCGCTTCCGCTTCTCCAGCGGCATCATCTATCGCTGGGAATTCGAGAAAAACGGCGAGGAGATCGAAATCCCGGTGGAAGGGCCGCTGATCCTCGACGAGGACCATCTGATTGCCAATGCCGCGGTCGACGGCGCCGGGCTCGCCTTCGTGTTCGAGGACTATGTCCGCGACCCGCTCGCCGCCGGCAAGCTCGTTCGCGTGCTGGAGGACTGGTGCCCGCGCTTCGATGGTTTCTTCGTCTATTACCCCAGCCGCCGCCAGATGCGGCCGGCGCTCAGGGCCTTTGTCGATTTTTTCAAGGTCGGCGAATAAGCCAACCCTCCCCACAAGGGAGAGCTGGAAGAAAGTCGACCTGGCATTCGTTCACCGACCATGTCAGCACTGCCCAAAAACCAGACGGCCGGCTACGGCTGGACGGCGATCATCCTTCACTGGCTGATCGCGGCGCTCTTTATTGGCCAGTTCGTGCTCGGCTTCGTCATGGTGCGGCTGTCCAGCCAGCGCACCGCCTTCGAGCTGATCCAGCTGCATAAATCCTTCGGCTTCCTGCTGCTTGGACTGGTCATCCTGCGCATTGCCTGGCGCCTGGGCAGAACGGCCCCATCGCTGCCGCACTCGGTCGGGCCTTTCGAGCGCCGTGCGGCGCCGCTGGTCCATCTCGCGCTTTATGCGTTTCAGCTCGCTCTGCCGTTGTCCGGCTGGGCGCTGGTCTCGGTCTCGGTGCTGGAGATCCCGAGCGTGCCGTTCAATCTGTTCGTCATGCCCAATCTGCCGCTCGGTGAATCGGACACGGCAGAAAGCTTCTGGGCAGCGACGCACTGGTATCTCGCCTATGCCGGCATCGGACTTGTCGCTTTGCATCTCGCCGCAGCGCTGCGCCATCATTTCTGGCTGAGGGATACCGTGCTGACGCGCATGATCACGGCTTCGTCACATCACGACAGGGAATAGAGCGGACGGCTCATTCGTTGATGGGGCGAGGACGCAAGAAAGCGTTGCCTGCCAAGAGGACCATTTCCATGTACGCGCGCATCTTCGGATTTGCGGCAGCTGCCGCTTGTTTTGCCATGCCTGTTTTCGCCGCCGTTGCCCTTGGCGAGGCGGCCGGCAGCTACACGATCAGCCCGGGGAGTTCCAGCATCCATTTCTCCATCGCCAAGCTCGGCGGCGGCGGGCTCGACGGTGCCTTCTCCCGCTTCAAGGGCAGTATCCTCATCGACAACAGCGATGTCGGCCGGTCCCGGGTCAATTTCACCATCTTTCCCGAAAGCGTCGGTACCGGCCAAAGCCGCATCGATGCCTTTCTCCGCTCGGACGCAGTCTTCGACGCGGCCAACAATCCGGAGATCCAGTTCCGTTCGACCAGCGTCAAACGCACCGGCGACACGTCGGCCCTTGTCACCGGCCGGCTGACGGCGCGCGGCAAGACCTTTCAGGAAAAATTCACGGCCGAGCTCGGCGGCCTCCGGGCGGGCACGATAAAATTCCACGTCACCGGCAAGGTGCTGCGGTCGCGCTACGGCATGGATGTCGGCACGCCGATTTATTCCAACGTCGTCGATTTCGACATGACGCTGACGGGTAGAAGGGGATAGCCTTTGCAGGTTCCGCAGGGGGCAGCGCCGGCATCCGGACAAGCCGCAGATGATCGCCCTGTTCGCCGCCATGCTCCCGCATTGGCTTTTCTCCTGAATTAGGGCAAACCTCCAGGCCTGCAATCGAGAGGAGAAATCTGATGTTCCGATGGGGAGTTTTGTCGACGGCCAAGATCGGCCGCGAGCAGCTTTTGCCGGCAATCGTCGAAGCGGAGAACGGCGTGCTGTCCGCGATTGCCAGCCGCGATCTGTCGAAAGCGCAGGCGCTGGGCGAACGCTTCGGTGCGCGCCACGCGTTCGGCTCCTATGAGGAGCTGCTCGCCTCCAGCGACATCGACGGCGTCTACATTCCGCTGCCGACCTCGCAGCATGTCGAATGGACAGCCAAGGCGATCGAGGCCGGCAAACATGTTCTGGTCGAAAAGCCACTGGCGCTCGACGCCAAGGACATTCCGCTATTGATCAAGCTGCGCGATGCCAGGAAGGTGCTGGTCTGCGAAGCCTTCATGGTCGTCTACCATCCGCAATGGATCAAGGTGCGCGACCTCATCGCCAACGGCGCCATCGGCCGGCTGCGCCATGTCCAGGGCGCGTTCTCCTATTACAATGTCGACCCCAACAACATGCGCAACAAGCTCGATCTCGGCGGCGGTGCGCTGCCCGACATCGGCGTCTATCCGACGGTATCGACGCGCTTTTCGACCGGCAAGGAGCCGCTGCGCGTCCAGGCGACGATCGAGCGCGACAAGACATTCGGCACCGACATCTATTCCTCGATCCGCGCCGATTTCGGCGACTTCGAGCTGTCGTTTTACCTGTCGACGCAGATGGCGGCACGCCAGGTGATGGTCTTTCACGGCGAGAAGGGCTTCATCGAGGTGTTCTCACCGTTCAACGCCGGACTCTACGACCATCACCGCGTCGAACTGCACAACCAGAACCACAGCGAGGCGCAGGTTTTCCGCTTTCCCGGCACGCAACAGTACCGGCTGGAAGTCGAGGCCTTCGCGCGGGCGGCACGGGGCGGCAAGGATCGTGCCTTCACCCTGGAAGAATCGGTGCTCAACCAGAAGGTCATCGATGCCATCTTCCGCGCCGGCGAGAAGGAAGGCTGGGAGGCAGTCTAGGCCGGCGATGATCCCAAAAAGTGGGGACCGGTTTTTGGACGAGATCATGGCCAAATAGATGTCCGACGATGCGGATGTGATCATTGTCGGCGCCGGCCTTGCCGGCCTTGTCGCGGCGGCCGAACTGACTGCGGCCGGCAAGAAGACCATCATCGTCGAGCAGGAGCCTGAACAGTCGCTTGGCGGCCAGGCATTCTGGTCGCTCGGCGGCATCTTCCTCGTCGATTCGCCCGAACAGCGGCGCATGCGCATCCGCGATTCGTATGAGCTGGCGCTCGAGGACTGGCTGGGCACCGCAGCCTTCGACCGCACGGAAGATCTCTGGCCGCGCCGCTGGGCCGAGGCCTATCTCGGCTTCGCCGCCGGCGAGAAGCGCTCCTGGCTCATGCAGCGCGGCCTGAAATTCTTTCCGGTGGTCGGCTGGGCCGAGCGCGGCGGCGGCAATGCCGTCGGCCACGGCAATTCGGTGCCGCGCTTCCACATCACCTGGGGCACCGGCCCTGGCGTGCTCGAACCGTTCGCGCAGCGCGTACGCGAGGCCGAGAAGCGCGGGCTGATCCGCTTCAAATTCCGTCACCGGGTCAACGAATTGACGCGGACGGGCAGCGTCGTCAACGGCGTGCGCGGCGACCTATTGGCGGCGAGCGATGCCGAGCGCGGCCGCAAGAGCTCGCGCGAGATCACCGGTGATTTCGAGCTGAAGGCGCAGGCCGTCATCGTCGCCTCCGGCGGCATCGGCGCCAATCACCGGCTGGTCCGGGAGAATTGGCCGAAGCGGATGGGCGCGCCGCCGAAACGCATGATCACCGGCGTTCCCGATCATGTCGACGGCCGCATGCTGGCGATCGCCGAAGCCGCCGGCGGCCGGCTCATCAACCGCGACCGCATGTGGCACTATGTCGAGGGCGTCAGGAACTGGGCACCGATCTGGACCGATCATGCGATCCGCATCCTGCCCGGCCCGTCATCGCTGTGGCTCGATGCGCGCGGCAAGCGCCTGCCGGTCCCGCTCTATCCCGGCTTCGACACGTTGGCCACGCTCAGCCACATCATGAGCACCGGCTTCGATCATTCCTGGTTCATCCTGACCAAAAAGATCATCCAGAAGGAGTTCGCGCTGTCGGGCTCCGAGCAGAACCCCGATCTGACGGAGAAGAGCTGGCGCCAGGTGCTCGGCCGCGCCACCAGCGGCGTTCCCGCGCCGGTCAAGGCGTTCATGGAGAAGGGCGAGGATTTCATCGTCGAGCCTGATTTGCCGGCGCTGGTCGCCCGCATGAACGCAGTGGCCGGCGGCGAGCCGCTGCTCGAACTGGCGCAGGTTGAGCGCGAAATCCGCGCCCGCGACCGGCAGCTCGACAATCCGTTCTCCAAGGACATGCAGATTACTGCGTTGCGCGGCGCGCGAGCCTATCTCGGCGACCGGCTGATCCGCACCGCAAGACCGCACAAGCTGCTCGATCCCGCCAATGGCCCGCTGATTGCCGTCAGGCTCAGCATCCTGACCCGCAAGACGCTCGGTGGGCTGGAGACTGACCTCGACAGCCGCGTGCTGGGCGCCGGCGGCCAACCAGTCGAGGGGCTGTACGCGGCGGGCGAGGCCGCCGGTTTCGGCGGCGGCGGCATGCACGGCTATGCAGCGCTCGAAGGCACGTTTCTCGGCGGCTGCATCTTTTCCGGCCGCAGTGCCGGACGGGCGGCGGCACACGCGGTGGGGTGAAACAAGGCCCGCCGGCGGCCATTGCGCCAAGGTGGCGGGTCGCACCGAATGGCCAACTTCCCTTAGAGCATTTTGCAGCCGAATGGAATCATTTGGCGTCCGCATAAATGCGGCAAAACAGATAGTTAGAGCGGGTTACCGGTTCCAGGAGAACCGGAACCGGCTTTAGGTGAAGGGCTGCAAATTGACGTCTTGAAGCTTGGAACCGGCAAGCAAAGCCTCGAGCACCTGCTTCTTGAGAGACAGGCACTGCGAACGGGCAAGTTTGACGATGGCGGAAATCTCGCCTGCCTCACAGGCAAGGACCAGCTCCTTTTGCTGGGCGATGATCAACTGGGTGAAGTCGCGGGACTTGAAGCCGAGGTGGAGAACCCGCGCCGACTGGTCGAGTATCTGGTCCAGCAGATGCGCCAGTCGTAAATTTCCCGAGAGCTCCGCAAGGGCCAGACGAAACGCACGGTCGGCCGCAAGGAAGGCGACGTGGCTGCGTAGCGTCTCCGGCTTCAGCACTTTTTGCGCTGCCAGCCTGACATCCTCGAGCCCGCGCTCGGTCATGTTCGATGCCGCCACCCTGAACACTTCCGGCTCGATCAAGCTGCGGACATCGAAGATCTCGTTGACATCCCGCAGGCTGAGCGTAGCAACGACGTAGCCGCGGCGCGGCTCGCTCCTGACCAGTCCTTCCTGCATCAGTCGGGCCAGCGCCGCGCGGATGGTCGCCTTTTTGATCTGGTATCGATCACCGATCTGTTTCTCCGTCAGCGCCTCGCCGGGGCGCAGCACGCAGGCGATGATGTCGTTCCTCAGCTGCTCATATGCCTGTTCCCTGCGAAGGACGTCGGCGGCTGACAGTGCTGTCGCCTCGACCGTAGCCGGTCTTGCCGGTTCGGCGGTCAACTTCGTCGTTTTCATATTTTGTCCGTCTGGCTGTCCGATTGACGCTGGCCTCAGCATTCGCTAGCGTGATCATCTCAAATTGATAATCTGAGCATCTCAGGGAGGATAACTGATATGCCTTTAGCCGCCAACTCGCCCCTCTACGCTGTTGCTGATGATATCGTCAATGCCGCGAAGGGGCCAGATCCCCTCGAAGCGGTAAGGACGGTCCTGGGCGACTACACCAACCGCTTTCACGCATCGGGAACACTCGCTCACGAAGAAGACGACGACGAGGTGCTTCTGCATGCGAGTCCGAACCTGACGATCTATCACATCACTCTGTCGCCCGGCCTGCAGTACCCGCCTCACAACCACCTGATGGATGCCTTGATCGGCATCTACAAGGGCAGCGAGACGAACTTCATCTATCCCGTTGCCGGCAGCGAACTCGATGTTCCCGAAAGGCAGGACATCGCAGCGCCTGCCGTGGTGCACATGGCGTCAAATACCGTTCATGCGGTTGCGAATACGGGCGGTTCGCGATCGGGTGCGCTGCATGTCTACCTCGGCGATCTCACACGAACCCACCGGCAGCTGTGGAGTCCGGATAGCAACCAGGCCGAGCCGTTTGACAATGACCGCTATCTGGCCGGCGCTCGGCCCGTTCAGCAGTCCGGGCACGAATGAGCGCAGGGGCGTCGCGGGCGGCGAAATTGGCCGTGATCAGCGGACCCGTCGGAATCGCGTCACACTTGTCACTCTCGCCAACCCGCTATCGCCCCTATCCTATCTGACGACCCAACACGTCGCGCCTGCGGCGACAAACCAGCAAGGAGATGCACAATGACGGCACATCAGAATGGCACAGGCGAGCAGACGAAGCGGCTCGCGATGAAGACACCACCGGTCGTTTCGTCTGACGCGTGGGAGGCCGCGCGCCAGCAACTGCTCGTGAAAGAGAAGACCGTGACCCGGGCTCGCGACGCACTGGCCGCCGAGCGCCGGCGGATGCCGTGGATGGCGGTGGAGAAGACCTATACGTTCGAAGGGCCTGATGGAAAGGTGAGCCTGCTCGACCTGTTCGAGGGCCGCCGTCAGCTGATCGTCTACCGCGCCTTCTTCGAGCCCGGCGTATTCGGCTGGCCCGACCACGCTTGCCGCGGCTGTTCGCTGGGGGCGGACCAGGTCGGCAACCTCGCCCATCTGAACGCCCGCGACACCACGCTTGCCTACGCCTCGCGCGCACCGCAGGCCGACATTGCGCGGCTGAAGGCGCGGATGGACTGGAAGATGCCCTGGTACACCATCACCGACAGCTTCGATGCCGACTTCGGCGTTGACGAGTGGCACGGCCACAACGTGTTCATCCGCGACGGCGACCGCGTGTTCCGCACCTACTTCATCAACAACCGCGGTGACGAGGCGATGGGGACCGTATGGAGCTATCTCGACCTGTCGCCGCTCGGCCGCCAGGAGGTTTGGGAGGATTCGCCCGAGGGCTATCCGCAGACGCCGACGTACAAGTGGTGGAATTGGCACGACAATTACGGCGCCGAAGCCGTCCCCGACAAAAAATGGGTCGAGATATCGGACGCCGGAGAGGCCGCGTTCCGGAATCGCACCGAATAGAACGTCTTTGGCGTCGCGGAAATGCAGCCAGGACAATTGGAGGAGCGGGATGCACGGTTCAATTCGACGCATCCCGCTCGCTATGCAGGACTACGGACATGAGCGAGATTCATGCAGGCGGATCCACCGGCGATGCGAGCCCGGCCGACCATAGTGCAGCCGATTGGCTGTCCTTTGCGGCCGCGCCGACCTTCGCAACCATGGCGCTGCTGACGCTTCTCGGCGGAGCGCCGGACATGATGTGCTCGACCGGGCAAGAGGCGTCACCGCTGGACGGCATGGTCCCGATGTACCTGCTGATGAGCGGCTTCCATTTAGGACCTTGGCTGAAGCAGGTTTCCGGCCGGCGACGCCGCCGCAAATAGAGCTGTACCGGCCGACAAAGGCCCGTTCTGGTCGGGAAGACATCCCTCACCAGATCCACTCGCCCCTTCCCAAAACCGCTACCGCATCGACAATCCGGGTAAAGCTCGAGCGGGCGCGGCCGGCCGTGTGCCTGGCGCGCAAATAGCCATGCACCAGCCCCGGCTCCTCGAGCCACCAGGCGCGCCCGCCCGCGGCAACGATGCGGTCGCGATAGGCTTCGCCGTCCGACGACAGCGGGTCGCATTCGGCGGTGATCACGACGGTGGGCGGCAGATTGGCGAACTCGGCGTCGGCGAGCGGCCACAGAGTGAGATCGCCGGTGCGATCCTCGCCACCGGTCCTGATGTCCCTGTAGAAAACGAGGTCGCGCGCGGTAAGCATCGGCGCTTCCGCGTGGGTGACGTAGGAACCGGCGGAGCTGTCGCCGCCAAGGCCGGGATAGACCAGAATCTGGCCGATCGGCTTGCGCGCATGGCCGCGCGTTGCGTGACTGACGGCGGCGGCGAGATTGCCGCCGGCACTGTCGCCGCAGAGCAGGACAGGACGCTCGTAAGTCGCCGCCGCCCATTCGAAGGCGCTGATGGCATCGTCGAAGGCGGCCGGATGAAGGTGTTCAGGTGCCAGCCGGTAGTCGACCGAAACCACTTCGTAGCCGGTGCGGCTGCAAAGCTCGGCGCAGAGGTCGTCATGGCTGTCGAGCCCGCCGAGGATAAAACCGCCGCCATGGAAATAAAGCACCATTGCCGAAGCTTCCGGCGCCGGGGCGCGGTAGATGCGGATCGGAATGTGCCAGGGTGTGGCAATGGCGGTGGTTTCCGCCGTGACGCCTTGGGGATAGCCGGCAAAGAACTCGCGGCACATCCGGTTATAGATCTGGCGCTGCTCGGCGACGGTGTAGTCGATCGTATCGGGCGGATAATAAGAATTGGTCCGCTCGATGAAGGCCCAGGTCTCGGCGTCGATGAGGGTTTTGTAGTCGGTCATGGGCGCTGAATGGATCGCAATGAATCCGCGTGAACACCCCCCTCTGGCCTGCCGGCCATCTCCCCCTCAAGTGGGGAGATTGGCAGCTTCGGCCTTGCAGCCCATCTTGCAACGTTGGAGATTGGCGAAAACCGAAGCGACATCCGATCTCCCCCCTTGAGGGGGAGATGGCCGGCAGGCCAGAGGGGGGCGTGACGGAGTGCCGTCATTTCGGCAATACCTTCATTTCCCCTTCCACACCGGATCGCGCTTTTCGGCAAAGGCGCGAAAGCCCTCGAGATTGTCCTCCGAGCCGTAGAGTGCGTCAACCGTCGACAGTTGCCGGCGCGTCACCCGGTTCATGGCGTCCTGGAAAGTCAGCGATTCTGCGACCCGGGCCGTCTCCTTGATCGCGGCGAAGACCAGCGGCGGGCCGCTGGCGAGCAGCCGCGCGATCTCCCAGACCCGGTCCTCCAGTCTTTCCTTGGGCAGCACCTCGTTGACTAGGCCCCATCGATGCGCCTCGGCGACATCCATCCAGCGGCCGGTGAGCAGAAGGTCCATGGCGACATGGTAGGGGATGCGCTTCGGCAGCTTGATCGTCGCCGCATCGGCCAGCGTGCCGGCGCGGATTTCGGGCAGCGCGAAGGAGGAGTGGTCCGACGCATAGATGAGGTCGCAGGATAGCGCCAGTTCGAAGCCGCCGCCGACCGCCATGCCGTTGACGCAGGCGATCACCGGCTTGTTGAGGTCGCGCAGTTCCTGCAGCCCGCCGAAGCCGCCGACGCCGTAGTCGCCGTCGACCGCGTCGCCGCCGGCCGCGGCCTTCAGGTCCCAGCCGGCGCAGAAGAACTTGTCACCGGCGGTCTTGACGATGGCGACGCGCAAGTCGGGATCGTCGCGAAACGCCTTGAAAGTCTCGCCCATCAGCCGCGACGTCTTCAGGTCGATGGCATTGGCCTTGGGCCGGTCGAGCGTGACTTCGAGGATAGTGCCCTCGCGGCGGGTGGTGATGACGTCAGACATTTTTGTTCTCTCCAAGCACCAGCAGCGCATCGGCGATCCAGGCGCCCTTGCCTTCGGTGCAGACGATCAGCGGATTGATGTCGAGTTCCTCGATCTCGCCGGCGTTTTGCTGCACGAAAGCGGCAATGCCCGATATCGCATCGATTGCCGCTCCGACATCGGCCTTCGGCCGACCGCGATAGCCGTCGAGCAGCGGGAACAGTTTCAGCCCGCGCAAAGCGGCCTCGATATCGTCGCGGGTCGCCGGCAGCATCAGCGTGACGCTGTCGCGCAACAGCTCGACCAGCACGCCGCCGGTGCCGAGCGTCATCACGGCGCCGAACATCGGGTCGCGGGTGAAGCCGACGAGCAGCTCGGCGACGCCGTCGCGCACCATGCGCTCGACATAAAGGCCCGTGCCGAGCGGGCCGAGATCGTGGGCGGCGGTGCTGACGGATTCGGCATCCCTCAAATTGAGCCGGACCGCGTCGAGCTCGGACTTGTGGATGACACCAAGGGCCTTCAGCGCCACCGGGAAGCCGAGCGCCATCGAGGAGATGACAGCTTCGACCGCGTTGCCGGCGCGCTCGCCCTTCGGCACGGGGAGCCCGGCCTCGATGAGCCGCGCCTTCGCCTCGGCCTCGTCCGGCGTGACATGGTCGCCGACCGGCGCGCCGGACGCCGAAGTGTCGATCGGCTGCGCCTGCGGCTCGCGCCAGGCCCAGCCGATGAAGGCCGCCGCCTGGGCGGCGTCCATGGCTTCGGAGATGCCGAACAGCGGCACCATGCCCCGCGCCATCAGGCCGGCAGTGTATTCCTCGGGCAGGTTCTCCGGCAGCGAGGAGACGATCGCGCCTTGCGCGCTGTTGGTCTTCAGCGCCGATTCGAAGGCGCGCAGCGTCGCCCACCAGTCGGTGTCCGAGCAGCGGTCGGGGCGCGGGAAATCGAGCACCAGCATGTTGAGGTCGAAGCCCCCCGACACCATCGCGGTGAAGGTGGCGGTCATCGCCGGCTCGTTGTTCCAGATGAAGGTGTGGTAGTCGAGCGGGTTGGCCACCGCGACCAGCGGCCCGAGCGTCGATTTGACATGCGCGCGGTGCTCGGGGGTGAGTGGCGGAAACGTCACCCAGCGGCCTTCGGCGCTGTCGGCCATGACCGACGCCTCGCCGCCCGAACAGCTCATCGACGATAGCCGGTAGCCGGGCAGGGGGCCGGTGACGTGCAATAGCTTGAGCGCCTCGATGAAGGCGGGAATTGAATCGATGCGGGCGATGCCGAGCCGCTTCAGGAAGGCGCCGGACGCCGCGTCCGAGCCGGCCAGCGACGCGGTATGGGAAACGGTCGCCTGCCGCGCCTGCTCGGAGCGGCCGACCTTCATGGCGATGACAGGCTTTTTCAGCTCGCGTGCCCGTGCCGCCAGCCTTTCGAAGCCGGCTACCGAATCGAAGGCCTCGATATGCAGGCCGAGCGCGGTGACGCGGTCGTCCTCGATCAGGCCGAGCGCCATTTCGGAAAGCCCGGTCTGCGCCTGGTTGCCGGCGGTCATCAGAAAGGCGATCGGCAGGCCGCGCTTCTGCATCGTCATGTTGATGGCGATGTTCGACGACTGGGTGATGATGGCAACGCCGCGACCGCCTTCTGGCAGCCTGATGCCGCCATGCTGGTCGGGCCACAAAAGCGCGCCGTCGGCGTAGTTGATGAGCCCGTAGCAGTTCGGCCCGATGATTGGCATTTGGCCCGCCGCCGCGACCAGCTCGGCCTGCAGCCGCTCGCCGTCCTCGTCATAGGCCTCGGTTTCGAGGAAGCCGGCGGCGAAGCAGACCGCACCGCCGGCGCCGCGCTCGGCCAGTGCCTTGACCACTTCGATGGTCAAGTGCCGATTGACGCCGACGAAAGCGGCATCCGGCGCGCCGGGCAATTCGGCCACCGAGCGATAGGCCTTGCGGCCGGCGACCTCGGCCTTGCTCGGATGCACCGGCCAGATATCGCCGGCAAAGCCCATCTTGATCGATTGCGCGACCACGGCGGCAGCCTGCGCACCACCGAAGACCGCGATCGTTCGTGGGCGCAAAAGACGTTCAAGTTTGTGCATGAACACCCCCCTCTGCCCTGCCGGGCATCTCCCCCTCAAGGGGGGAGATTGGCAGTTGGGCCGCCGGCCCCAGGCATGCAACGGTAATAACTGGCGAAATCAGGAATGGCGGCCGATCTCCCCCCTTGAGGGGGAGATGTCCGATAGGACAGAGGGGGGCGCGAAGGAATGCAAACATTGCGCTGTTCAGCCCCCGAACGGGCGCAGCAGCGCCCGCGAGATGATGTGGCGCTGGATTTCCGAAGTGCCTTCCCAGATGCGCTCGACGCGGGCGTCGCGCCAGATGCGCTCGAGCGGCAAATCGTCCATCAGCCCCATGCCGCCATGGATCTGGATCGCCTCGTCGGCGACGAAGGCAAGCATCTCGGTGGCCTTCAGCTTGGCCATGGCCATGTCCTGATCGGTAACGGTGCCCTGATCGTACTTCCAGCCGGCTTCGAACACCATCAGGTCGGCGGCCTTCAGCTCGGTCGCCATGTCGGCGAGCTTGAACGACACGCCCTGGAACTTGCCGATCGGCTGGCCGAATTGCTGGCGCTGCGCGGCGTATTCGATGGCATGGCCAAGCGCCCGCTCGGCACGGCCAAGGCAGGTGGCGCCGACTTGCAGGCGCGTTGCGCCGAGCCATGAATTGGCGACATCGAAGCCTTTGTGGACCTCGCCGAGAACTTGGCTCGCCGGCAGCCGGCAATCGTCGAATTCGAGAATGGCATTGGTATAGCCGCGATGCGAGACGTTGCGGTAGCCGTCGCGCACGGTAAAGCCCTTGGTTCCCTTGTCGACGAAAAAGGCGGTGATCTTCTTGCGTTTTCCACGCGAAGACTCTTCCTCACCCGAGGCCATGAAGACGATGGCGAAATCGGCGAGATCCGCATGGCTGATGAAATGCTTGGTGCCGTTCAGCACCCAGTCGTCGCCGTCTTGCACGGCGCTTGCCTTCATGCCGCGCAAATCGGAGCCGGCGCCCGGCTCGGTCATTGCCAGGCAATCCCATTTCTCGCCGCGAATGCAGGGAAACAGATATTTTTCGCGCTGCTCCGGCGTGCCGGCGAGAAGGATGTTCGAAGGCCGCGCCACGCAGGTCCAATGCAGCGCGTAATTGGCGCGGCCGAGTTCCTTTTCATAGAGCAGCCAGGTCACCGTATCGAGCCCGGCGCCGCCGACTTCCGTTGGCATGTTGGCGGCATAGAGGCCGGCTTCGATCGCCTTGGCCTTGATCTCCTCGATCAGCTCGCGCCGCAGCACGCCGGTACGCTCCACTTCGCGCTCATGCGGGTAAAGCTCGTTCTCGACGAAGGCCCGCGTCGTCTCGACGATGAGCTTCTGCTCCTCCGAAAGACCAAAATCCATGGTCTCAGCCTTTCTTCCTTTTCTTCGGCTTTTCAGCCTTGGCCTTTTCGGCCGCCTTGGAGGCGGTGGGCTTCTTCGCCGCGAGCTTGGCCAGCTGCCTGGTGTAGTCCTTGTGCAAGGCGCCGGCACCCCAGCCTTTGCCTTTGTTCTGCTTCGACAGTGCCTCCATGATGGCGACCAGATTGTCGTCGCGGATCTTTTCGAGATCGCGGATCGACAGACCGTGCGCCTGATCGTCCGACTGGGTCGCGATCAGCTCGACCAGCTCGTCGTTGAACTCCGGCACGTCCATCAGCTTGGTCCACGGCCATTTCAGGCACGGGCCGAACTGCGCCATGAAGTGGCGCATGCCGGCCTCGCCGCCGGCGACGCGATAGACCTGGAACATGCCCATCTGCGCCCAGCGCAGGCCGAAGCCGTAGCGCATGATGTCGTCGAGCTCCTCGACCGTGCAGATGCCGTCCTTGACCAGCCACAGCGCCTCGCGCCAGGCCGCTTCGAGCAGCCGGTCGCCGACGAAGGCTTCGATCTCCTTGCGGATCACCACCGGCTTCATGCCGATCGAGGCATAGATCTCCTTGGCGACCTCGATCGCCTCGGGAAAGGTCTGTTCGCCGCCGACGATTTCGACCAGCGGCAGCAGATAGACGGGGTTGAACGGATGGCCGACGACCAGCCGCTCCGGGTGCTTCTTCATCGCCACCTGCATGTCGGTCGGCTTGATGCCGGAGGTGGAGGATCCGACAATGGCGTTGGCCGGCGCATAAAGGTCGATCTCGGCCAGCACGCGGTGCTTCAGGTCGAGCCGCTCCGGCACGCTTTCCTGGATGAAGTCGGCGTCTGCCACCGCCTCGGCGATCGTCTTGGCGAAGGTAAGCTTGCCCTCCTTCGGCAGGCCGCCGGGCAGCATCTGCTTGTAGGCGCGTCGCGCTCCCTTCATCACCTCGCCGACCTTGCGTGACGCCTCGGGGTCGGGATCGAAGATCGACGCGTCGATGCCGTTGAGCAGCAGCCGCGCCACCCAGCCGGCGCCGATGACGCCGCCGCCGATGGCGGCCGCCTTGTTGATGATGCTCATGCGGAGGCTCCGGTTCTTGTCCTGGCTGTTGCGGGGTCGGTGAGGGCGACGCGCTCGCCGGCACGGATCACGGACGCGTCATAGGCCTTGCGCGCGAACACTTCGAGCAGGAAGGGCCGGAAGAAATCGATCGGCAATGTCTCGTAATCCGGGTCGAAGCTCGACTGATCCCAGCGTTCGCAAAACTCATCGCAATCGTCGAAGTAGATGTGCCCGGCGAAACGGTCGCGGGCGTGTGGATTGCCGCCGAGGTGGTGGGCGTAATAGAGGCGCTGGAAATCGCCGTGCTTCTCCACCACCCAGGTGCATTGCTCGCGCACAAAAGGCTTCAGGATGGCGGCTGCATACTCGTCGTGGTTATAGGGCGCGTAGATGTCGCCGATATCGTGCAGCAAGGCGCAGGCAATCCAGTCGGTGTCGGCGCCGTCGCACCAGGCCCGTGTTGCCGCTTGCAGTGAATGGCCGAGCCGGGTGATCTTGTAGCCCGAGAGGCCCGCATCAAGCTGGACGAGCGCGTCGAGCAGCCGCTCGCCGGTCTTTGCCGCATAGTCGATCTCGTGCTCGGTGAGGAAGGCATAGTCCTCGCGGTCGCCGTCCTTCATGGCGGTGAATTTCACGGTCTTCATCAGCGGCTCCTCCCAACCGGCTACCGGCTTTTCAAAGCGGTGCGCGCTTCGTCAGGTTCAGCTTCTTGCGGACTTCGTCCGGGCCGATGACCCTGGCGCCCATATTCGACACGATGCTGACCGCCCGCTCGACCAGCTGCGCATTGGTCGCCAGCACGCCCTTGTCGAGCCAGAGATTATCCTCCAGTCCGACGCGGACATTGCCGCCGGCCAGCACCGCGGCCGCGACATAGGCCATCTGGTTGCGGCCAATGGCAAAGGCCGACCAGTTCCAGGTCGACGGTACATTGTTGACCATGGCCATGAAGGTGTTGAGGTCGTCCGGCGCGCCCCACGGCACGCCCATGCACAATTGCACCAGCGCGTCCGGCTTCAGCACTTCTTCCTCGACCAATTGCTTGGCGAACCACAGATGCCCGGTGTCGAAGGCCTCGATCTCCGGCTTGACGCCGAGCGCCGTCATCATGCCGCCCATGGCACGCAGCATGCCGGGCGTATTGGTCATGACATAATCGGCCTCGGCGAAATTCATGGTGCCGCAATCGAGCGTGCAGATTTCCGGCAGGCACTGGCGCACATGTTCCATGCGGTTGCTCGCGCCGCCCATGTCCGTGCCTTTTTCGTTCAGCGGCAGCGGTTTCTCCGGCGGGCCGAATACCATGTCACCCCCCATGCCGGCGGTCAGGTTCAGCACCACGTCGACGTCCGCCGCGCGGATGCGCTCGGTTACTTCGCGATAGAGATGCACGTCGCGCCTAGGCTTGCCGGTCTCGGGATCGCGCACGTGGCAGTGCACGATCGCCGCACCCGCCTTTGCCGCCTCGATGGCCGAATCGGCGATCTCTCTGGGCGACCGCGGCACATGCGGGCTGCGGTCCTGCGAACCGCCGGACCCGGTCACGGCACAGGTAATGAAAACCTCACGGTTCATCGCTAACGGCATCGGACTCTCTCCCAATAGAACGTAGGGCAAGAATGCCTGACTTGCCGGAAACTGTTTTGCGTTTTACGAAGATCGTGTGACCAAAAACGAAAAACCGACGATCTTTCGGGCCGAGCGTTTGCCGCTCAAGGTAACGCTGCTGGTATTCTCCGGCTCGTCGATCATGTGCGTCGCCTCGGCCGTCGATCCGTTGCGCGCCGCCAACCGCATTGCCGGTGAGACGCTGTTCGATTTCAGGCTGGTCTCGGTGACAGGCGAGGCGCCGGTCACCACATGCGGCCTGCCGGTGGCGGTCAGCGGCCGCTTCGATGCGGCTGACACAACCGATATGCTGGTCGTCGTCGCCGGCTTCGGCACGCAGAACTACGCCACATCGGCCCTGCTGTCCGGACTGCGCCGGGCGGCGCGCGCGGCACGCGCCTGCGGCGGCGTCGAGGCCGGCACCTGGCTGGTTGCCCGCGCGGGTCTGCTGGAGGGGCGCAGCGCCACCACCCACTGGGAGGACATGGAGGATTTCTCGTCGGCCTTTCCCGGCGTCGACGTGCGCCCCGACCGCTACGTCATCGATGGCCCGGTGTTCACCACCGGCGGCGCCTCGCCGACCTTCGACCTGATGCTGCATCTGATCCGCACGCGGCTCGGCATGGCCGTGGCGCTAGATGTCGCGAGCGTCTTCATCTACGACCAGGCGCGCGCCGCGACGGACGCGCAACCGCTGGTCTCGCTCGGCCGTCTCGACGGCTACGATCCCAGGCTGGCGCAAGCCATTCGGCTGATGGAAGCGCATGTCGACCAGCCGCTGACTATCGCCGCCGTGGCAAAGCGCGCCGGGGTGACGGCACGGACGCTGGAAAGCATCTTTCGCAAGTCGATCGGCGAAACGCCCGGCGCTTATTACCTCAGGCTGCGCCTCGGCGCCGCGCGCCGGCTGGTGGTCGACACGCGCATCGCCATGGCGGACATTGCCGGGCGAACGGGGTTTTCGTCCGCCGCGGCATTTTCCAGAGCGTTTTCAAGAGCGTTCGGCGAAGCGCCGGTCAGGCTGCGTCGGGGATAATGCATGTCGCCCAAAAGCTTGGCCACGGGCTTGACCCGAGGGTGCGTAGCGGTTTTGCGATAACGACATGCATAGGCAAAGGTAGATCAGGCAGCGTCCTTGCGGTCGCTGCTGCCGTCGATCTGCGAGCGCATCTGTCTCGCAAGATGGGTCTCGAACCGGCTGGCGACCGCGCGATCCCATTCGTTTGCACTCAGCGCACCTTGTTTCGGGTGCGGCAGCGCCATCAGCCGGTCGATGATCGATCCAGCCTCGCCAGATGAGAGCAGGGCGTCGATTTCGCGTTCGTGCTGCATATCGTTTCGCCTCCTTCTTCTGAATCCCGCCACGAACCACACTATAGGAGGTTCGTGACGGCTGTTTGAAGGCAAGAGCGAGGCGATTGATGGGCGATGCCGGGCAAAGTTTTGTCCGCCGCCGCCCATCTTGGGCACGTCGTTCCGGCAGGTCACGCAGTGCTTCAGCCAAGCCGCATCGACAGTTCAACATCCTCGCCGAACGGCGTGGACATGTAGCCACTCCCGGTCGAGCGCACCCGCTCGAGGTATTCGGGGCAAAGATCTGCGTTGTCGGCAACGACGAAGGCGCCCGGTCTGAGGCGGCTTTCAACCAGACTCAAGATCTCGGGATAGAGCGCTTTGGCGCCGTCGAGCAGAAGCAGGTCGACGCTTTCGGGAAGATCGACGCTTAATGTTTGCAGCGCGTCTCCTTCGCGGGTTTCCACCATGTCAATGAGACCGCCTGCTGTCAGATTACTCCTCGCGCGCGCGACCTTGGATGGCTCGAACTCGCTGGTGATCAGGCGGCCACCGCCATTGTCCCGCAAGGCTGCGGCAAGGTGCAGGGTCGAGATGCCGAACGAGGTTCCAAATTCGACGATCGTCCGTGCGCCGCTGCCTCGTGCCAGCATGTAGAGCAGCGTGCCGGTCTCTCGCGAAACGGGAAGCCAGAGATCCCTTAGCCGCCCATAGAAATCGAGGTATTCGGTCTTGCTTCGAACCAGCCGCATCCGCTCCTCGGCGGAGAGTTCCGCCACTGCAGGGCTTGTTGCCGCAGCGGCTTCCTCGAACAGGCGGACCAGCAGGGGCGCGAGCGGCGTTGTCGTCAGTGTGGTCATATCGGTCTCCAGTCGGAATTGAACGCGTTCTTGTGCGACATTCAAAATACGACTAATCATTCGCATTCACTAATCGCATTGGCGCGGCTCTCAATGAGCGATAACCGAAGTCCGCGGATTTCCTCGCGAAAACAGCCGAAGCAGGCCCGCTCGGCGGAGCTCGTCGCTGCGATTTTGCAGGCTGCTGTTCAGGTTTTGGCGAGGGAAGGCGCGCAGCGCTTCACCACGGCGCGGGTGGCCGAGAAGGCCGGCGTCAGCGTCGGATCGCTGTATCAATATTTTCCGAACAAGGCGGCGATCCTGTTCCGGCTCCAGAGCGACGAATGGCGGCAGACGACCAGTTTGCTGCGCGATATCCTCGAGGATATCAGGAAACCGCCGCTCGACCGGCTGCGCGACCTGGTCCACGCCTTCCTCCGCTCGGAGTGTGACGAGGCCGCGGTGCGTGTGGCGCTCGACGACGCCGCACCGCTTTACCGCGACGCGCCCGAGGCGCAGGCGGCGAGGGCGTCCGGAGACCGCACCATCCAGCTCTTCATGCAGGAGGCGTTGCCGAGCGCCGCGCAAGCGACTCGCGAATTGGCCGGCGACCTGGTCATGACGACGCTCAGCACGGTGGGGAAGCAGTTCTCGGAGACGCCTCGAACCCCCAAGGAGATTGAAGTCTACGCCGATGCCATGGCCGACATGTTTTGCGCCTACCTGAGAGGCCTCGATCACGGCTAAGGCGCGCCAGACCCGGTCAGCGAACAGGCCACGCGAGTTTCACACGGGGCAAAACCTTCGTCGGTTCAGCCCCGCAGAAAGCCGTCTTAGCCGGCGGCCGCTGAACAATGCGGCCGCGAACCGGGTACGCCTCAGACGTACCGGTTGACGATGTTTTCGAGCAATTCCTGGCGGCCGGATCTGGGCTGCGGCTCGATCTTCTCTTTGACGACGCGCTCGGCGATTTCCTCCAGCGTGCACTTGCCGGCAAGCATCGCCTTGGCCTCGGCCGAATCCCAGCCGGCATAGCGCTCGGCGAGCGGGGCGGACAGCGCCTTGTCCTCGACCATGCGCGCTGCCGCCTTCAGGCCGCGAGCGCAGCAGTCCATGCCCCCGATATGGCCGATCAGCAGGTCCTGCGGATCGAGCGACTGGCGCCTGAGCTTGGCGTCGAAATTGGTGCCGCCGGTCTTGAAGCCGCCGGCCTGCAGCACCTGGTAGTAGGCCAGAGCCATCTCCGGCACATTGTTGGGGAACTGGTCGGTGTCCCAGCCCGACTGGTAGTCGTTGCGGTTCATGTCGATCGAGCCAAAAATGCCGAGCGCATTGGCCAGCGCCAGTTCATGTTCGAACGAATGGCCGGCCAGGATGGCGTGGCCCTGCTCGATGTTGAGCTTGACCTCGTTCTCCAGTCCGAAGCGCTTGAGGAAGCCGTAGACGGTGGCGACGTCGTAATCGTACTGGTGCTTGGTCGGCTCCTGCGGCTTCGGCTCGATCAGGATGGTGCCTTCGAAGCCGATCCTGTGCTTGTAATCGACGACCAGATTGAGGAAACGGCCGGCCTGTTCCTGCTCGCGGGCGAGGTCGGTGTTGAGCAGCGTCTCATAGCCCTCGCGGCCGCCCCACAGCACGTAGTTCTCGCCGTTCAGCCGCTTGGTGACGTCGATGCAGTGTTTCACCGTCGCCGCCGAATAGGCAAAGACGTCCGGATCGGGATTGGTGGCGGCGCCCGACATGAAGCGGCGGTTGGAGAACAGGTTGGCCGTGCCCCACAGCAGCTTGACGCCGGTCTGCTTCATCTTTCCCGAGAAATAATCGGCGATCTCGTCGAGCCGCGCCGCACTTTCGGAAAAGTCCCGGCCCTCCGGCCGCACGTCGGCATCGTGGAAGCAGAAATAAGGCGCGCCCAGCAGCGAAAACATCTCGAAGGCGACGTCGGCCTTGAGTTTGGCCAGCTCCATCGTGTCGGTACCGCCGGCCTTGGGGAACCATGGCCGGTCGAACGTCTGACCGCCGAACGGATCGCCGCCCGGCCAGGCGAAGGAATGCCAATAGGCGACGGCAAAGCGCAGATGGTCTTCCAGCCGCTTGCCGGCGACGATCTCGTCGGGATTGTAGAACCGATAGGCCAGCGGATTGGTCGAATCCGGTCCCTCGTATTTGATCTGTTGGATGTCGCCGAAAAAACCGCTGCTCATGTTTTTTTCCTCTCGCATGGTTCGGCCTGATTACCTCAGGCGTAATTGGTTTCGCGCTGGCGCTGGTCGAAAAGGCTCATGTCAAAGCCACCCAACGAAGGAGACAGACCATGACCGACCTCAACACCATTGCCGAAAACTACATCGCCGCCTGGAACGAGAGCGACGCCGCACGCAGGAAAGCCTTGCTCGAGGCGACCTTCACCGAGGACGTCGGCTACCGCGATCCGATCATGCAGGGCGACGGCCATGACGCCATCGCCGCGCTGATCGAAGGCGTTCAGCAGCGCTTTGCCGGCTTCAGGTTCTCGCTGAAAGGCAAGCCGGACGGCTTCGGCGATACCATCCGCTTCTCCTGGAACCTCGGGCCGGAAGGCGTCGGCTCCGTCATCGAAGGCACCGATATCGGCGTCATCGAAAATGGCCGGCTGAAAAGCGTCACCGGCTTTCTCGACAAGGTGCCGGCACAGTGAGGCCTTCTCGGCAGGCCACGGCGAGGGCGGGAAACCGCTCACGCCGTGGCGCTCCTGATCGCCGGGTAAAGCTGGCGGTAGCGCTGATAGGCATCTGCATAGGCATCGCTTAGTGCGGCGACCGGCTCGACCGTGGCGTCCGTCGCCGGCGCCGTGCACACGGCGCGCGGATCGGCGCCTGTCGCCGCGATCAGGCCAAGCCGGGCCGCTCCGAAGGCGGCGCCGAAATCGCCGTCGGCTGGGATATCGACTGGCAGGCCAAGCGCTGTGGCGATGGCCTTCAGCCAGTAGCGCGAACGCGAGCCGCCGCCGATCGCCGTCACCCGGGTCAGCGTCGTACCGGCTTTGGCCAGGGCTTCGAGGCTGTCGCGGAAAGCGAAGGCGACGCCTTCGAGCACGGCCTGGGTCAGCGCCGCGCGGCCGGACTCGTGGGCAAGCCCGGTAAAGGCGCCCCGAATGACGGAATCATTGTGAGGCGTCCGCTCGCCTGACAGGTACGGCAGGAAAGAGACACCGCTCGGCGCCTGCAGCGAATCGCCGAGTTCGGCGGTCAACTCGCCGGCACTTTTTCCAGCGATCCCCGACAGCCAGTTGAGCGAATCGGTTGCCGACAGGATGACGCCCATCTGGTGCCAGGTGCCGGGCAGTGCGTGGCAGAATGTGTGCACGGCGCTTTCCGGATTGGGCAGATACGACGCGTTGGCGGCAAAAAGCACGCCCGACGTGCCGAGCGAGACGAACGCCTGCCCGGCGCCGACCGTGCCCATGCCGCAGGCCGAGGCCGCGTTGTCGCCGGCCCCGCCGGCGATCGGGATGCCCAGCTGCATGCCCCATTTGGCGGCCAGTTCGGCGCGCAAGGCACCGGCCCTGGCCGTGCCTTCGACCAATGACGGCATCTGGCTTTCGTCGAGCGACGTCGCGGCGAGCAGTTCGGCGGACCAGGCGCGTTTGCCGACATCGAGCCACGACGTGCCAGCCGAATCCGACATTTCCGAAATATGCTCGCCGGCGAGCCAGAGCCGCAAAAAGTCCTTCGGCAGCAGGACCTTTGCCATCTTGGCAAAAACAGCCGGTTCGTTGTTCTTGACCCAGGCGAGCTTTGGCGCGGTGAAGCCGGGAAAGACGATGTTGCCGGTCAGCTTGCGAAAGCGCGGGTCGGCATCGAGCGCGGCCGCCTCCGCGTGGCTGCGTGTGTCGTTCCATAGAATGCAGGGGCGCAGCACCTGGTCGGCGGCATCGAGCAGAGTGGCGCCATGCATATGGCCGGAAAGGCCGATGCCGTTGACAGCCGCGAGTTCCTTCGCATGCATCGACCGCAGCTCGCCGACCGCCGCTTCGCAGGCGCGGATCCAGTCGGCCGGGTTCTGCTCGGACCAGCCGGGATGCGGGCGCGACACGTCGAGCGGCGCATGGCCGGAACCGACGATGCTCTGCCTTGCATCGATCAGCAGCGCCTTGACGCCCGACGTGCCGAGATCGAGGCCGAGATACATGTTTCCTCCCATGTCCGTCATGCCTGGCGGCGACGGTCTTTCTTGCTTCGCTGCCCAGTCCTGTGACACGGGCGGCGAAGATATCCCGGCAATCGTGCCGCCGGAAACGCACCCCGGTCAACACGCGAAGATTTTTTCGACGCTCGAAAAAATCAGGCCGGGGCAGTTTTTAAGGCAAGATGTGGCCGTGGTCAATTCGCCGCGGGAGCGTTTGCACGCCGTGAAAACAGTGCCGACAACGGGCTGTCCGGCCGTGCCAGCGCGCGTTCCGCCGCAAGCGCCCTCGCCAGCGCGCCATCACCGGAACGCAATGCCGCTTCGATCAGTGTCAGGTCGATGACGTCGCGTTGTGCGTGGCTGCCGCCGAAGCGATGGGCGATTGCCCGCATCGGCCGGATCAGGCGTATCGTCCCGGCATAATTGCCCTCGCCGAATGCCTTGATGGCGAGCGTCAGGGGATGGCCGACATCCCTGGTGAAACCGGCGTTGTCGTCCTTGCCGCGCATCGCCTCGCGCTGCGCCTCGAGCAAGTTGCGGGCCGGCGCTTCGAGGCCGGCACCGACAAACGCCATCATCGCGTGGGCGTCGTTGAAGGCATAGTGGCCGGCGCTGGCCATGGGCAACCAGTTGGCGGCGAGCGTCGCCCAGCGCTCGCCGACATCGACGCCACCGAGATGCAGCCGCCACAGGATCGCCGAGGCATCGACCATGTTGAGCGCCAGCATCGAGCGTTCGCCATAGATCGGCCCGTCATAGAGCGCCAGCACCTCGTCGACTTCGCCGAGATCATAATGGAACAGTGCCAGATGCCACCAATTGTGCACCTGCAGGAAGCTGTCCCGCGTCCACGCTTCGGGATTGGCGCGCATCCACAGAATGCCGTCCTTCTGCCGGCTCTGCATCTCCATGACATGGGCCACCGCATGCTGGGCCCAGCCGTCGCGCGGCTCGATATCGACCGCCGTGCGGCCAAGTTTTTCGGCGCGCGCGTAATCGCCCATTTCCTCCAGGCCAAAGGCCTGCATGCCGAGTATGGCGTGATAGCCCGGCATGTCGCTCTGCCAGGACGGCAGCGCGCGGCCGATGCGGTCGCGCAGCATGCGCGCATTGCCGGTGAAGAAGTCGATCTGGTGGCCGGTCTGCAGCGCCAGCGCATCGAGCGGAAACTCGATGGCGATATCCTCCAGCACGCGGGCGGCCTCGTGCCAGCGTCCCTCCGCAAGATGGCCAAGGGCGGCGACATGCGCCTGCTCGCGTGTTGTCGCGGCAAGCGGCAGCGCCGCCTCGTGACATGCCTTGGCCACCGCCGTCGCCTCACGCTCTGTGGCGAGGCCAAAGAGATAACCCTTGAACACCTGCGCCATGACGAAGCCGGGATCTTCGGCGATTGCCTGGTCAATGGAACCGACCGGATCGCCGATGAAGCACTGCAATTCGCGAACGGCCCGGCTGTAGGACGAGAGCCCGGCCTCCGTCGCGCCAGACAGTGTCAGGCCGAATGCGTCGCTCACCGCCATGGTCTGTCCTCAGTTGCCCGAGCGCATCGCCACTGTCGCGATCCCGGCGCCGACCAGCAGCGTGCCGCCGGTGCGGTTGAAGATGCGGATCGCCTTTGGGTTGCGCACCACGTTGCGCGCCCTTGCGGCGATCAGCGCATAACCGAAGGCATTGGCGAAGGCGAGCGCCAGGAAGGTCGTCTCGAAGATCAGCATCTGTGTCCAGAAATCCGCATGCCGGTCGAGGAACTGCGGCAGGAAGGCGACAAAAAAGGTGATGCTTTTCGGATTGAGCGCGGTAACCAGCCAGGCGTGCGCCGTCATTTTCGCCGATGACACCGCATCGGTGCGCGGTTCGGCCCGGAGCGCACCGCCGGCGCGAAACAGCTTGATGCCGAGATAGATCAGATAGCCGGCGCCGATCACCTTCAGCACGGTGAATACGGTGGCGGACGCCGCCAGCAGCGCGCCGATGCCCAGCATCGACAATGTCATCGCGGTGAAGTCGCCGAGCGCCACGCCGACTGCCATCGGCAGCGCGGTGCGCCAGCCCTGGCCGAGCGCATAGGACACCACCAGCAGGATGGTCGGACCTGGAATGACCAGAAGGACTGCCGAGGCAGCGGCAAAAGCGGCCCAGTTTTCGAAGGACATTTTCTTCTCCTTGAGCTCAAAGAAGAGGATAAATCCTTGGCCTCGCGCAGATGTAAAGAGGCAAAATCGAAAAAGCCCCCTCGTTAACGCCAGGCGGCCGGCCTTCACGCTTTTTCAACCATGATTGGCGAAAATGCATGCTATACGGCCGGAGCGTGTTTCCCGCCGACAGCGTAGGGTTTGGGTGAATGCGTGAGTTGCCGCACGGTCTGTCGCTGCCGCATATTGGCGACGCAATCGAAACCGAAATACAGCTTTCCCGTCGCACGGTGCTGTCCGGCGCCGGTGCGCTGGCGCTGCTCGGCGTCGCCGGCTGCAGCCAGACGCTGGATCTGCCGTCGCTCCAGCTCGACGACGTCACCACCGGCTCGATCCGGCCCATCCGTCCGAGTATCAGCGTCGACAAGAACATCACCAGCCCCGACGTGATGTACGCTTCGCTCACCGACGGTGGCTTCAATGTGCCGGAAGTGCCCTACCTCAAGGTCAAGCCGGAGTTCCGCCGCCAGATCGTCGTCGATCCGACCGGCGAGCAACCCGGCACCATCGTCGTTCACTCGCAGGAACGGCTGCTCTATCTGGTGCAGCCCGGCGGCGAGGCGATCCGTTACGGCGTCGGCATCGGCAAGGACGGATTCCGCTGGTCCGGCCGCGCCAACATCCAGTACGGCAAGGAATGGCCGGTCTGGACCCCGCCGCCCGAGATGATCGCCCGCAGGCCGGAACTGGTGAAATGGCAAAGCGGACAGCCGGGCGGCCTCGACAATCCGCTCGGCGCGCGTGCCCTCTACATCTATCAGAACGGCAGCGACACCGGCTATCGCATCCACGGCTCGCCCGAATGGTGGAGCATCGGCCAGGCGATGTCGTCGGGCTGCGTGCGCCTGATCAACCAGGACATCATCGACCTCTACAGCCGCGTCTCCAAGAAGAATCCGGTCGTCGTCGTCTGACCGGCTGCTGCTGCCCTTCGTCATCGACTCTGCCGTTGCGCGATGCCGCAAGACAGGCGAATGTGCCTGCGATTTCCATCGCCCGGGAGACGTGAACAATGGCCGGAACTTTTGTCATCGCGCAAGGCGGCGGCCCGACCGCCGTCATCAACCAGACCGTGGTGGGTGCTGCGCTCGAAATCCGCAAGCGGCATCCCGGCGCCAAGGTGCTGGGTTCCATCCACGGCGTGCGCGGCATTCGTGACGGCAATTACGTCGATCTTTCCGCCATCCCCGAGGATCGCCTGCGGCTGATCGCGGCGACACCGAGCGCCGCGCTTGGTTCGACGCGCGACAAGCCGGATGCCGCCTATTGCGACCTCATCCTCAACGGCTTGAAGAAAGCCGGCGCCGATGCCTTCATCTATATCGGCGGCAACGACACCTCGGGCACGCAGCAGATCCTCACCGACGCCGCCGGCGGCAAGATCGCCTTCGTGCATGCGCCGAAAACCATCGACAACGATCTCGAGGAGAACGACCACACGCCCGGCTTCATGTCGGCGGCCGAGTTCGTCGCTGGAGCATTCCTTTCGGTCGATCTCGATTTCCGCGCTCTGCCGGGCATCTATGTCGGCATTGTCATGGGGCGGCATGCCGGTTTCCTGACGGCCGCGTCCGCGGCCTGGCAGCTCGATCAGGACAGCGGCCCGCATCTCGTCTACGTGCCGGAGCGGCCGTTCTCGGCGGCCGGTTTCATCGACGACGTTCGTGCAACGCTCGACCGCCACAAGCGCTGCATCGTTGCCGTCTCCGAAGGCGTCAGCACCGCCGACGGCAAAGCGCTGGTCGAAAGCCTGGTGCCGCCGGAAAGGCTGGAGCGCGACCAGCATGGGAACGTCAAGCTGTCGGGCAGCGACCTGCCGGCAGCCTTGGAGCGCGCGCTCGCCGAAGGATTGCCGGGCAAGCGGGCGCGCGTCGATGCGCTCGGCTATATGCCGCGCGGCTATGTCGGCGCCATCAGCGCGGTGGACGCGCAGGAGGCCTTCGATGCCGGTGCCTTCGCGGTCACGGTGGCCGACGAGGGCGGCGGTTCGGTGGCGCTGCAATATGACGGCAAGAAAACCGTGCTGAAGAAGGTGCCGCTGAAGAACGTCGCCGGCAAGACGCGCCATATGCCGGATGATTTCATGCTGCCGGATGTCAACCGGCTGTCCGATGCGGGGATGGCCTATCTGAAGCGGCTGGTCCCGCAAAAGTACAAGGTCGGCAAGCCGTTCGTCTGATGCCGGCCTTGATCTGATGGACAGCTGGTTCAGCAAAACCATCGTCAACGCCAAGACGACGATGCTGACCGAGCCCTTCGTGCATGATTCCGTGCGTGCCAACATCTGGCATTTGCGCGGCCGCGATGTCGACCTGCTGGTCGACACCGGCATGGGGATCTGCCCGCTGGCGCCGCAGATCGACACGCCGGCCGGCAAGCCGCTGCTCGCCGTCGCCACGCATATCCATCTCGATCATGTCGGCTCGCTGCACGAGTTTCCGTTGCGGGCAGGGCCGCGCCACAGCGCCGCACAGTTCGACAGCATGGATGAAGCGGTGACCTACGCCTGCATGTTCCATGACCTGGAAGGCGCTGTTTCCAAGCTGCCGGCGCCGGGCTGGAGAGCCGCCGATTACAGGATTCCGCCGGCGCCGCTGGCCCGGACCCTGGACGAGGGCGACATGATCGACCTCGGTGACCGCCAATTCCGCGTCCTGCATCTGCCCGGCCACTCTCCGGATTCGATCGCGCTGTTCGACGAGGCAGACGGCCTGTTCTTCGCCGGCGACGCCATCTACGACGCCATGCTGATCGACGACCTGCCGGATTCGGATCGTGCCGCCTATCGCCGCACGATGCAGCGCCTGGTCGAGCTGCCGATCCGGATCGGCCATGGCGGCCATGGACCGAGCTTCGACGGCAGGCGGATGCGCGAGATCGCCACCACCTATCTCAGCCGGACCGACCGGAAAGGCGAATAGGAGGCCTCGGCTGAGGCGGCGCAAATCTGAAGCGATTTGTCTTGCGCAGCTATTTTGTTCTTGCTTTGTGCCGGCAGCTATGCTAGTAATTTGGGTATGGTGCTGATTCGCCCCAACGACCCGCCGCAAGGCGGGTTTTTGTTTTCGGGTTTCGGCGCCAGCCCGGCAAGGCGGCTGCCAGCCGGAAATTAAATCTTCGTAATATTATCTGGAAACCACGATCGGCGCCCTAGATGCGGGGCTGTCGATCCGGTCGGCCGCCGTGCCAGGCGAGACAGGCAAGGCCGACACGCCGATAGAGCGTTCCGGTGACGGAACGCTGCGGCGCCCGATCAATCTCTCGCCCGGACAACGGCCATGTCACCAATCCACACCCTTCGCAGACATCGCGTCGCCGCTTTGCTGGGCGCCGCGCTGATCGTCAGCCCCTTCGCCCTGTCCTTCGCTCCCAGGCTGAATGATGTCCTGGCGGCAACAGTGACCCCACCTGTCACCGGCATGACGGCGCCCAGCGGCTCGTTCGCTCCGGTCGTGGCGGCCGATAAACCGGCAGTGGTGACCATCACGACGGTCATGAAAGTACAACAGCCGGACACCACGAGCGACGCCTCTCCCTTCGGCGGAAACGCGCCTTTCGACGATTATTTCCGCCGTTTCTTCGGTGACCAGGGACTGCCCGCCCCCAAGACACCGCCGGAACAGGCGCCGCGCACCGAGGCCCTCGGCTCAGGCTTCATCGTCGGTGCCGACGGCATGATCGTCACCAACAATCACGTCGTCGACGGCGCCCAGTCGGTCAAGGTGATGCTCGACGACGGCACCGAGCTTCCCGCCAAATTGATCGGCCATGACACGAAGAACGACCTTGCCGTGCTCAAGGTCAACGCCGGCAAGCCCTTGCCGACCGTCAAATGGGGCGATTCGGACAAGCTCATGCCGGGCGACCAGGTGCTCGCCTTCGGCAATCCTTTCGGCCTTGGCACCACGGTCACCGCCGGCATTGTCTCGGCGCGCGGCCGCGATCTGCACAGCGGCCCGTTTGACGACTTCATCCAGATCGACGCACCGATCAACCGGGGCAATTCCGGCGGCCCGCTGACGGATGTGTACGGCGATGTCGTCGGCATCAACACCGCGATCTTTTCGCCGAATGGCGGCAGCGTCGGCGTCGGCTTCGCCATCCCCTCGGACCAGGCGCAAAAGGTCGTCGCCAAGCTGATGAAGGGCGGCTCCATCCAGTACGGCTATCTCGGCGTCCAGATTCAGCCGGTGACGCCTGATGTGGCGAGCGCCATCGGCCTCGATCACCCTACCGGCGTGCTGGTCGCGCAGGTCAGCGACGGATCGCCGGCCGCCAAGGCCGGCATCGAGACCGGCGATGTCATTACCAGCTTCGCCGGCCAGGACATAAAGGATCCGAGGGATCTGTCGCGCGCCGTCGCTGACGTTGCGCCTGGCACGAGGGAAGCCCTCAATGTCTGGCGCAAGGGGAAAAGCCTGCAGATCTCCGTCGAGATCGGGCGCAACGAAGACGACACGGCGACGGGATCGGTGACCGGCGATTCAGGTCAGCCGTCGACGGGGCAGGGCCTTCGCGCACCGGCGCTCGGTCTCGGCCTGATGGACGTCACTCCGGATGTGCGCCAGGCAATGAACCTGCCGGAAAACCAGCACGGCGCACTGGTCGAGCGCGTCGACCCGAACAAGGCGGCGTCGGCTTCCGGCATCCAGCCCGGCGACATCATCGTCGGCGTCGACCAGACCCCGGTGAGGAGCGCCAGACAGGCAAATCAGGCGATTGTGCAGGCTGCCAAATCCGGCAAGAAATCGGTGCTGCTGCTTGTCGAGCGTGGCGACGCCCAGATGTTCGTGGCCGTCCCCTTCGCCAGCGGCTGAAGCGGGCGCCGCGCTGCCAAGATCAATGTAGAGCATTGCCGCCAGGCCGGAGCCAAGATTTCTGTTGCCCGCGCTCGCGTCTTCGAGAAAACTGACAAAGCTCGATTGGACCTTGCGCAAACGGATATTCTAGATGGTTACCCGAGGCTTCTCTTCCGGACGAAAGCCGCCGACGGATACGGATGCACGTATCCCGCCGGGGCAATATCTCGAGCAAGGTTTCCCGGTCCTGTCGGCCGGCCCGACGCCGCATGTGCGCACCGAGGATTGGTCGTTCACGCTTAAGCACGGGCCGCGGCCGATCAAGAAGTGGAACTGGGCCGAGTTCAACGCGCTGCCCTTGACCAAGATGACGCGCGACATCCATTGCGTCACCGCATGGACCAAGTTCGACACGGCGTGGCAGGGCGTGCTCGTCGACGACATTCTTGCCGACGCCGGCATCGAGCCGCCCACCGCCTTCACGCTGGCGCTGGGTTTCGACGGCTATTCCACCAACGT
Organism: Mesorhizobium sp. M0601; assembly: GCF_040320845.1. Taxonomy (NCBI): domain Bacteria; kingdom Pseudomonadati; phylum Pseudomonadota; class Alphaproteobacteria; order Hyphomicrobiales; family Phyllobacteriaceae; genus Mesorhizobium; species Mesorhizobium sp. M0601. The sequence continues at coordinate 2,466 of NZ_JAMYQK010000005.1, read as the reverse complement.
GCCGACGAAGGATCTCACCGGCGGCAAGGCGATGGTGGCACTGCTTTACGAGGGCAAGCCGATCACTCCCGACCATGGCGGCCCGGCCCGGCTGCTCGTTCCGCATCTCTATTTCTGGAAATCGGCCAAATGGCTGAACGGGCTGCAGTTCACAGAGCGTGACGAGCCGGGTTTCTGGGAGTTGCGAGGCTATCACATCTATGGCGATCCGTGGCGCGAGCAGCGCTACACGAACGATCCATGAGCGACGCACCGGCGGCGCAGTCGCCCTGGCAGACGGTCACCATCACCCGCATCCAAAAGCGTACGCCGCGCGTCACCAGCTTTTTCCTGCAGCCGTCGCGGCCCTTCGCTTACCGGGCCGGACAGCATGTCGATGTCAGATTGACGGCGCCGGACGGCTATCAGGCGCGCCGCTCCTACTCCATCGCCTCGGCGCCGGAGACCGGCGAGACCATCGAGCTGGCGATTGAAAAACTCGAGGACGGCGAGGTCTCGCCGTTCTTTCACGAGATCGCGGCGGTGGGCGACGAGGTCGAATTGCGCGGGCCGCTCGGCGGCCATTTCGTCTGGTCCGACGGCGATGGCGGACCGCTCCTGCTCGTCGGCGGTGGGTCGGGCGTGGTGCCGCTGATGTCGATGCTCCGTCACCGGGCGATGCGGGGATCGCTGGTCGCCGCCGCCTTGGTGTTTTCGGCGCGGGTCTGGGACGAGGTGATCTTTCGCGACGAGCTGATCGACCTCGCCGAGCGCCGGGATGGCTTCGACCTGGTGCTGACGCTGACGCGCGAGCCGGCCCGCCGATCGTCGGATTATGCGCGGCGGGTCGACGCCGCGATGATGGTGCAAGCCATGACCAGGCTGCCGGCGCCGCCGAAGCTCGCCTTTGTCTGCGGCTCGAACGCGTTCGTGACGGCCGCCGCCGAGGCGCTGATCGATGCCGGCGTTCCCGCGGCTCTCATCCGCACCGAACGCTACGGGGTCTGACCTGGTTCTTGCGCGGTTGCTGCCTTCGCCGGCCGGCATAAGCGGGCCGAAAACCGGCAGAACGGTGAGGCCGCGTTTGGCCGAAATGGTTAACGATTCGACAAAGAACCTCGGCCGCGACTTTTATCGGTTTAAAAAATCGAACCGAACGGTTCGTTTCTGTTGACAATGCGTGCAGGACGCTGTGAACGCTGCCTCCCCAAGTCACCTTGCAGCCAGACCGATACTATGGGCTATCTACTTGATATTTAGCAATAAAATTGTGGCGAAGGGAATCTCTGGCACAATTTCAAGGTGTAGATTCTTGGTCCACACCAAAAAACTTCGTGATTGGAAACTGGCCATTGGCTTTCCCACATCGGGGCTGTCCGAACGACGCGAATTCCTCCCAAGGCACGCCGCTGGACGGACGGAAAAACTGAGATACTGGAGTACTAAAATGAAAAAGATCGCTCTTGCCGCCGTCGCCGTTTTGGCCATCACCGGCAGCGCCTTCGCTGGCAGCGACAACTTTGGTTCCAAGGGTGCGAACCAGCCTGCCGCTTCGGTCGACAGCTCGTATACGGCTTCCATTCAGAAGCCGGCTCATGCTGACCAGCAGCCTGTCCAGGGCGCCGACCGTAACCTCTTCGGCAACAACTAACAGCCGATCCCAGCATCAGGGCGGCGGGCATATCCGCCGTCCGGGATCTGAAAAATTCAGGAGTATTAAGATGAAAAAGATCGTTCTTGCTGCCGCCGCCGTTTTGGCCATCACCGGCAGCGCCTTCGCCGGCAGCGACAACTTTGGTTCCAACGGAGCCAACCCGCCTGCTGTCTCGGTCGACAGCTCCTACACGGCTTCCGTCAAGACGTCGGACCAGGCTGAAAAGCAGCCGGTTGTCCAGGGCGCCGACCGTAACCTCTTCGGCAACAGCTAACAGCCGATCCCACCATCAAGGCGGCGGCATGCCCGCCGCTTGATTTCGAAAATCCAGGAGTACCCAAATGAAAAAGATTGTTCTTACTGCCGCCGCTCTCTTGATTGCCGCCGGCAGTGCCTATGCCCGCAACGACAATGTTGGCGGGACCGACATCAACAAGCAGACGACCGTCAACGTCGACAAGACGCAGACGTATTCGGTGCGGGACAGCAACTCGCCGATCTACAAGCTGCTGAATTCGTCTGGCGATGTGCCCAAGTCCGCGCCCCAGGGCGCCGATCGCAACCTCTTCGGCAACAACTAGAGCAATTCCAGGAAAAGTGTGAAACGGTTTTCCCGGGAAAAGCGTGTAGCGCTTTCCCTTGGGAATTGCGTCAAAACAAAGAGATAGAGCGGTTCGGCGTTCCGTGAAACGATAACCGCTCTAACGGCCGAACTGGAATTCCAGACAAGAGCCGCCGGGGAAGGCCCCCCGCGCTGTCTGATGGGAGGCGGGGTGACCCCAGGGGGCACCCGCGCTTTGTGTGGGTGAGAGGGTCGGGCAAACGCGGCCGGG